>DASXIK010000275.1:0-7659 GCA_036498025.1 Chthoniobacterales bacterium | reverse complement strand
GATAACGCGCCATCCTCAAGCTTGGCATAGATGGTGCTAGGTAATGTTATTGGAAATAATGACAGATAACCTAAAAAGCTAATAATATGAAACTTACAATTAACACCACTAAGTATATCCTTCTCGGCCTTGCCCTTTGCTTTTCCTTAGCCTCACCGGCACGGGCGGTACCGATCAATTTGACGACAGCCAGTCCTCTCTTCTTGGGCGACATTTATCCAGGAGTACCCAATAGCCCCGGGGACAGACTCAATTATACCAACCACCTGATCGGCTTGGCTGCCCCAACGACGGGTAACGTTTTCGACGGGCAAACCTACGACCGCTCCTCTAATATATTTGCCTCGCTGCCCACCGCCGTAGGCGCGGATATGGGAGGAAATGGAACCGCCGACCTGACGCTGAGCATGAATTTTACGTACTTGCTCCAGAAGTACGACGGGAGTAACGGCGGCTACCTGGTTTGGGATATCTCAAGTCTGGCGGCCGGAACCATGATTACCGTGCCTGACACGGCCTTCGGTTTTACGCCTAACGCGTATTCCCTCTACAATCCGGGCACTGGCGGCGGCCCTAGCGTTCCAGAGGGTGGCATGACCATGGTGCTGATGGGAATGGCTCTGGCCGGCCTCGGCTTGTTTCGGCGCTTTTTCTTGGCCTAACTTTTTACTCAGAGGTGTTCCAGTGAGCGGCTGTTGCTTTGAACAGCCGCTTTCGCTTTCATCGCAAGCCCGATTAATTAGGCTGAATCCCGCAAAAGTGCGGTCTTTTCCGGATTGCCGGCCGTGGAAGCAAACACCTTCAGGCAAGACGCAGTTTGAGCGCCTCCAAAGTTTTTCGCACTTCGTCCGTGCCCTCTAGGAAAGGCTCGTATTGCTGGCGTTTGGCCACGCAAAACGCCTGCAACGGCTGAAAAGCGATCTCCACTTCCGCATAAAAGAGATCAATCGAACGGGCCAGCTGCTCCTCGACCGCCTTGACCAGTTCCGTGCATTTGATGGCCATTTGCGTCTCATAAGCATGAAGGATCTTCCTCCGCTGCCCCAGCGCGACAAACGTTCCGGCGATGGCGGCGGACGCGGCCAGAATCCCGGTGACGTCGGCCACGGCGGCGCTGCTCAGGGCCGCAATCAGCGCAACCGCGCCACCGGCCGCGGCCACTCCCGCGGGCACGCGCAGCCGGTTCGAGGTCTCCTCGAATAACCTGGCCAGCTGCTCTTCCACCGATTTTCCTGAGATCCGCTCGATCAGGGCCAAATGAACCGATTGCAGAAGCTCACGCCGTTGGCGGGCGAAGTCGGGGATGGTGCGGGGAACCTGGCTGCGCAGATCGCGCTCGAGCAGCGTCTGTAGCATCTCGTTCAATTGCGGCCAAAGCCCGCGCAAATCGGTTTCGAGGGTTTGCACCGCCTGCTCGACCTGGGGTTCCACCATTTGGCGGAGCTTCATTTCCATCTGCATCTGGAAATCGCGCTGCCAGCCCGTGCGATTCCAGATGATCCGCCAGGTGCGCCAGAAAGAGAGCCGCTCTTGCAGGAGCTTTTCCCCCTCGGCCGTGCAATCGCGGCAGGCCCTTTCCAAGCCGCGCGCCAGCCCCGCCACATGCCTGCGCGATTGTTCCTTGCGCGCCTCCAGGAAGTGGCCGATCCGGCCAATGCGCGCCTCATCCCGGCTGATGATGTCGATGGCTTCCTCGATTTCCCGGCGCATCTCGCTCAGCACAATGCCAGCAGTCTTGGCCGCCGAACGAAGCTTCAGCTGGCGCGCCTCGGACTCCTCAACCACCCGGGTCACCTGGTCCTGCAACGCCTGAAAACGGCTCTCCTGCCAAAGCCGATCCTTGTCCACGCCGGTGGTGCGCGCGAGTAGCGCCTTGCGTGCGGAAACCGGAAAGACCGGGGGCGCAAACCCCAGTTTCTGAACGGCGTTGTCCTGGAGATGGCGTTGAATGACTTCGATCTCGGCCGGCTCCCGCAGATCCGCCTGTTGCAGAACAAACACGATATTCTTCAGCCACGTCTTCTGGATGAAGTTCAAAAATTCCCAGGCCGACTGCGTCCAGGGATTGATCACGGAGAAGACAAACAAAATCAGATCAGCCCGGGGAACGAAATTTTCCGTGATGGTCTGGTGTTGCGCCACGATCGTATTGGTGCCCGGGGTGTCCACCACGTTGAAATCACGCAGGAAAGGGATCGGCAGGTAGCGCTCGATCATCCGAGGAGAAACATCGACCTGCTTCTCTTCTTCTCCGTAGCGAAAAATGCAAACCTTGTCCGTGGCCGGCAGCACATCCACTTTGGCGAACTCCTGGCCGAAGAGCGCGTTCAGAAGCGAGGACTTCCCCGACTTTACCTCGCCGACGACGACGAAGAGCAAAGGCTCGCGCACGTCGCGCAGCAGCCCATTAATGATATCCAGCGTCTCCGGAGCGCGCCGCAATTCCGTGCCGACTCTGAGCAGCTGAGTCAACGCTGCTTCCACATCGGTGCGAAGCTGTAAGTAGTGTTCGGCAACCATGGCCGCCACGTCAGAGGCCGGGAGAAGCCGCGGGCGTCGCTGGGGGCGGAGCAGGCTGGAGCTGTCCCAGGCTTTCCGCGGGTGACGCATTTTTTACGGCGGAATCAGGATTGGAAATCGGACTGTTTCCCGGGACGGGCGCTCCGCCTCCGGTGTCCGCGGTGTTCTTCCGCACGAGCATCGGTTTGGGCGGTTCCGGCGTGGCCAGGCCGAGCAGTTCGGTCACGGTGACGAATTTGAATTGCTTCGCCTTCAGCTGTTCAAGCGTGGCGGGCATGGCCTCCACGGTGCCGCGGTGAATGTCGTGCGAGAGCACAATTGAGCCCGCGCGCGTTTCTCGCAGAATGCGATTGGCCACGGTCGTTGGGCCCGGGTCCTTCCAATCGAGCGGATCCACATCCCAAAGAATGATGTCGTAACCGAACTCGTCGTGGATCCATTTCTTCTGCCGCGCGCTGATCGCGCCATAAGGCGGACGAAAAAGCGTGGGCCGTTTTCCCGTGATAGCCTTGATGGCGTCGTCAGTGCGCCGTAATTGCGAGCGGATGGCTTCATCCGAGAGCCTGGTGAATTGAGGATGCGACCACGAGTGATTGCCAATCTCATGCCCTTCACGCGCGGCTCGGCGCAACACCTCGGGATTTTGCTCCACGCATTCGCCGAGGACGAAAAACGTCACTTTGATGTGCCGCGCAGCCAGCAGATCAAGCAGCTTCGGAGTGAGCGTGGCGTGGGGGCCATCGTCGAAAGTCATGGCAATGTAGGGCTCATCCACATGCACGGCGCTGAAGGTCAGGCGCGGTTCGGGTGAGGCCGCGGGTTTGGCGCTTTTTTCTGCTGCGGTTGCCCTGGGCGCCTGGTCTGGCGCCGCGACCAGGGAGAACGTGGCCAGACAAAGGAAAAACGGAAGCAAGCGCGCGGCGGACATGGGGGGCTTGGGAATGCGTCTATCTAGCAGAGGCGGATGTTTGCGCAAGGCGCGCCGGGCTCCATTCATTCGCCCGGCAATATCCGGCCCGCTCAGAATTTGGCAATCATCCTGCTGGTAAAAAATTCCTGCGTCCGGCAGTTCGGCAAGGGCTCGTGCGGCGGAATGGCGAGAAGCAGTTGAGGGAAGCCTCTTACCATTATGATAATTTTATTGGTCGAAGATCATCAGGAAAGCCGGCACAGCCTACAGCGCCTGCTGGAGAGCCGCGGCCACGAGGTCGTGGCCGTCGGTACCGCCGAGGAAGCAGATAAGGCGCTGCAACAGCAAAGCTTTCCCTTTCTGATTCTTGACTGGATGCTGCCGGGCCGCAGCGGGCTTGATCTCTGTCGGGAGCTGCGCGCCGCCGCCAACGGCGACGAGATGTTCATTCTGCTGATGACGGCTCGCGCGGAGCCGGAGGATCTACACCAGGCCATGTCTGCGGGGGCGAGCGATTACCTGACCAAGCCGCTAGATATGGCGCTGCTCAATATCCGGCTTTCGGTGGCGGAGAGGCAGATTCGCGACCTGGCCCAGCGCAACCACGCGCGTTCTGCCGTGCAGGAATCCGCGCGGACGCTTACGAGCATTCTCGAAAATACCACAGACGGCTTCTTCTCCCTCAACCGGGATTGGAACTTTACCTATCTTAATCCTGAGGCGGAAATCCTGCTGGCACGCCGGCGCGATGATTTGATCGGCAAAAATCTCTGGGGGGAATTTCCGGAATTGCTCGGGTCGCCATTCGAGCAGAATTATCGGCGCGTTCTGGCCGATCAGGTGACGGTTGATTTTGAAGCGAGCGATCCACGCGGAAAGACCTGGTTTGAGATGCGGGCTTATCCCAGTGGCGGCGGCATCTCCGTCTTTTTCCGTAATGTCACCGAGCGGAAACGCACGGAGGACGAACGGCTGACCACGAGCAAGCTCGAGTCACTCGGCACGCTCGCCGGCGGGATCGCTCACGATTTGAATAACATCCTGACTGTCATTTCCGGGAACATCGGACTGGCCCAGATCGAAGCCCCCGCCGAGGCCGGCAGCTTGCAATCCTTCCTCGGCAAGGCGGGTCAGGCTGCCCAGCACGCGGCTCATCTCTCCAGCCAGTTGCTCACTTTTTCCAAAGGCGGCGCCCCCCTCAAGCGGGTGGCTTCCGTTTCCGATCTGCTCGCACAATCCGCCGAATTCTCCCTTTACGGTTCCAATTTGCGAGCCGACCTCGACTTGGCGGCCGACCTGTGGAAAGCGGAAGTCGATGCCGGCCAGATTGAACAGGTGGTGAACGCCCTGGTGATCAACGCCCGCGAAGCCATGCCCCAAGGGGGGACGGTTCGACTCTCCGCGCGGAACGTTGTCCTCGACGAAAGGGGTGGACCGATGCTCCCGCCCGGGCGCTACATCAAAGTCATGGTGGCTGATCGCGGCCCGGGCATTCCCGAAAATGTCGTCAGCAGAATTTTCGATCCTTATTTTACGACCAAGCCGGCCGGAAGCGGACTGGGGTTAGCCATTAGTTATTCGATCATCAAACGCCATGGCGGGATGCTTTATCTGGAACAAGCCTCCGCGGAGGGATCGACCTTTGCCTTTTTTCTGCCGGCGACCAGCGCGGCGGAGGTAAGTGGAACGGAGCCGCGGCTCCCCGATCGCGTTTTCCATTTTAATGATCAACGGATCCTCCTGATGGACGATGAAGCGGCTATTCGTGATCTGACCTCCCAGCTTTTGGGCACGTTGGGCTACGAGGTGACCGCCGTCACCGACGGACTGGAAGCCGTGCGCACATACGAACGCGCTTTGCGGCGGGGTGAGAGTTTTCAGGCGGTCATCCTCGATGCCACTATTCGCGGCGGCATGGGAGGGTTGGCTACCATTGAACGGCTGCTCACTGTCGATCCCAATGTCACCGCCATTATTTGCAGCGGTTATTGCGACGAGGCCGCGCTCTCGGAATTTCTGGCCTATGGATTTCGCAGCGCACTGCCCAAGCCCTTCAGCCGGCGCGATCTGGCCGAAGCGCTACAACGCGCCTTCGAGCCGGGCAAGACGAGCTAAGCAGCCGTTCCCAGCGTCCAGGTTTTCCCGAAAAAACGCGCTCAGCCTTTGCGCAGTTTCTCCAACTCGGCGATGAAAACGGACGGGCCGCCCTGCATGTAACCGAGCGCTCCGACCACGCGGCCCTCGCCATTCAGGACAACGAGCGTGGGAAAGCCCTGAATTCGATACTGCGTGGCCAGCTCCTCGTTTTGCTTCTTGAGCGCAGGGGTCTGGGTCTTGCCGCGCGGGAAATCAATCTCCAGGAGGACGAGGTTTTTGTTGGCGTATTCCTGGAACTCGGGTTTGGAGAAGACCTCACGGTTCAGCCGGATGCACCAGCCGCACCAGTCAGATCCGGTAAAGTCCACCAGCAGGAGTTTCTTGTCGGTTTTGGCCTGTTCCTGAGCCTTCTTGTAATCGGTCTGCCAGCTTGGCTCGGCCCGCAGCGCGGGCGCCAAGGCGAAACTGAAGGCCACCGCCAAGAGAAGAGGGCCACGATGTATTTTCACCCCTCTATTTTCGAGCAAAACGCCAGTGAGCGCAAGCCCCGATAAGCGGGACGGCCTGCGACCGGGAAAAGGCCCTGGAGGGTGTTCTCCGTCTCCCGTCAACCCGGCTTCATTCGTTAGGCCGAATGCTGTCCCCGTCCGCATCGGGACAAAGGAAACCCGGCGCGGGAAACGCCGGGTTTCCTCCAAAGAAGATGGAAAGTTGGTTACTTGATATGTCCGGAGACCAGCTTGGTCATCTCGAACATGCTGACCTGGCTCTTGCCATTAAAGACTGGCCGGAGAGCGTCGTCCGCGTTGATCATGGTTCTCTTTTTCTTATCCTGACAGCCGTGTTTCTTGATGTATTCCCAGAGTTTCTTCGTTAGTTCAGAACGAGGGAGAGGCTTGGAACCCACGATAACTGAAAGTTTGTCGTCGGGCTGGACGGGTCTCATGAAGGCGGCGTTCGGTTTGCGTTTGGAAGGAGTCTTGGCTTTAGGCATAAACGCTGATTAATGCTTCCCTCGAGGCAGGGCAATACTAATTTTCACCAAAGAAAGACTTTTTTTACGGGACGTTTTTGCGCGGAAATCGCCGCCGAATCGCCCGGCAGGTCAGTCTGGCCCCCAACGGGCGCGCTCCGATGGAGCTCTGGGCGCCGAATTCGTTGGGGGAGTCCCGGGGAAAATCTTCGCGCTGGCGGCGCAAAACTGCTAATCCTTGGGGTCATGAGCGACCCTCTCTTAAGCACCACGGCGTTCGGATTTGAAGGCTATCGGATCTCCCGGCACCTCGGGCTGGTTCGGGGCATCATCGTCCGTTCCCGCAGCATTGTCGGCAACATCGGAGCCGCGCTCCAGACCATCGTGGGCGGGAACATCAGTATTTATACGAGACTGTGCGAGCGGGCGCGGCAGGATGCCTTTCAGGAGATGTGCGCCCACGCCTCGGCGCTCGGCGCTAACGCCGTCATCGGCGTGCGCTACGACGCCACCGAGATCGGCGCCGGAATCACCGAGGTCTTGTGTTACGGCACCGCCGTCACCGTGGAAAAAGCGCCGGGATCATCTCCGCCGGCTTGAAGGGCCGATCGCCGCAGGCCCTTCAATTAACCTTGGCAATGAATGAGATCGTCGCTAATTTCGTCCCATCGTTTTTTATGAAATCCTCGCTGTCGATTCTGTTTCTCATCGCCTGGGTGCTCACCTCGTGTGAGACGGATCAGCCGCCTCCCATGCATTCGCGGACCGCGGCCAGGACCGTGCCAACGGCCCAGCAGTATCCGCCGGAGCAGCAGCCGTTCAATCCCAACGGACCGGCCCAGCCGGACTCGACGGCGCCGGAGAATGCCGGGCAGCCTTCGCAGCCCGCCCCTCCGCCAAGAGTGGCCAAGGGTGATTATCCCTACGGGATTCCGGTGCCCAACAAACCTCATCTGGTGGAGAGCCCGTATTCCCCTGGAAAATACGTGGACGTCGAGGGCTTTGCTCCCGGCACCGAGGTGAAGGATCCGTACACGCAGAAAATTTTCCTGGTCCCCTAACTGGACGGTTTCAAGGCTCCGTCGCGCCGAAACTGGTGGCCAAGCGCGCGCGCAAACGTTGCCCGTGCGACGAAAGCTGGACAAGCGCACGCGATATT
>DASXIK010000274.1:0-3088 GCA_036498025.1 Chthoniobacterales bacterium | reverse complement strand
ACTGGGAATTCTTGCACGCGAAGGGCGGATGTCACGGACATCTCGGAAAGATGTCCCTACCTCATGGCGAACCCGCCGGTGAAGGCGCCGGTGCCGGGCTGCCGAAATTGAAATTTACCTTCGGCGCCTTTTCTGCGCCGGCCTCAGCAGTGAAAAATGGCCGTGGCGCGAAACCCAACATCCCAGCAAAGAGAACGGTGGGGAAACTCTTGACCGCAACGTTGTAGCTTTGCACGGCGGTATTGAAATTCCCGCGCTCCACCGCGATCCGATTCTCGGTTCCTTCCAGCTGCGCCTGCAGAGTGAGGAAGCCTTCGTTGGCGCGCAACTGCGGGTAGTTTTCCGAAACCACCAGCAAGCGCGAGAGCGCCGTGCTCAGTTGCCCCTGTGCCTCCTGGAATTTTTGCAGCTGAGCGGCATCGGTCGGCGCCTTATTCGGATCGAGCGAAACGCGCCCTACGCTGGCGCGCGCGTTGGTCACCGCTTCGAGGGTGGATTTTTCAAAATTGGCCTGTCCGGCGACGGTGCTCACAAGGTTCGGGATGAGATCGGCGCGTCGCTGATAAACATTTTGCACCTGGGCCCAGGCTTGATCGACCGATTGCTGGGACTTGACGAGTCGATTGTAAACACCGGCCACCGCCAGTCCGGCGACGATCAACACAAAAATCAAAATCACTACCAGTCCGCCGCAGCCAATTGCAAATTTGTTCATAGGATTAACAAGTCGTTGGTAATCAATCGTCGCGAAAAATAGGACATCAAGTCAAACTCCAACTCTGGAGCAGCCTGCTTTCTCAACGCCCAAAGACCAGCCGCAGGAACTCCGGGTCCGAGAATTTCGCGTCGGCGGAGGATTGGCGCACGATCACGGCGTTCATGGAGGGGATGATAAAGAGCCGCTGATAATGCGAGCCGAGGCCTACGATCATGTCCGGCGGCGCCGCGCGTGAGATGCAAATTCCCCGCCAGGACGCGCGTTGCCAGCGCAGGTCGAGGAGTTTTTCAATGTCGGCTTCGCGGGCGAGAAAACCGGCCGGTCGATTCAGCCAGAAAGTCAGGCCATAGGAGGGATTGGCGGCGGAGCCGGTGAAAGCGCGCTGCAGAAGATCTGCGGAGATAACTTGCCGGCCCTCAATGCTGCCGTGACCCAGCACCATTTCGCCGAGGCGGGCCCATTGCCGGGCTGAAAGATGAAAGCCGGTGGCGAGCAACGGGTTGCCTTTCGCATCCCGTTTGTTTTCGATGCCGCTGATCCCGAGCGGTCCCAGCACGCGCTCCTGCAGATAAGAATAGGTGTTTCGGCCGTTGAGTTTGCGGCGAAGCAGTTCGCCGAAAATCTGCAGATGACTGGGGCCATAAATAAAGGCGGAGCCCGGCGGTGCCACCAGGGGCACGCGCAAGGCCACGGCATTGCGGTCGGGGACCGAGTCGCGATGGAGATAGGAAGCGCCGTCGAGACCGTCGGTGAAGTTGAGGAGTTGGCGGATGGTAATTTTCGACTTTCGAGGATCGTTCCTCCATTCGGTGATGGTGCCGGCCACGGGGTCGTCCAGTTGGAAAAGGCCCTCGCCCACGGCGATGAGCGCCGCGATTCCCCAGAAGCTTTTGGTTCCACTAAAGATGGGCCAGCCGGCATCGGCCCGGCCGCCATTGGCATAATGTTCGAAAACAGTTCGACCATCCTGAATGACGAGAACGGAAGTGCCATTCTTTCCGTCGGAGTATTGCGCGGCGCGTGCGCAGGCCGCTGCCTGCAGGGCGACCGGTGCTCCCCTGGCCGGCAGCGAGAGCAAGCAAAGGGTCAGGGCGGCTGCCGTAATTTTTCGCTGTTGCATGAATGTTCGCCGAGCCATGGCCGTTAACCCGTTGACCGTGTTTCGGGACGCCCGGCACCTAGTCGGGCACCTTTTCTTCCGTCTCGCCGGCGCCGGCTTCCGCCGTGTCGGTCTCCGCGGCCACCCCCTCTATCGCCGGCTGTGGGCGGGGCGCCACGGGGAGATAGCGCGTGCGCAATTCCTCCACATTCGGAAGTTCATCCAGTGTGCGCAGGCCAAAATGATCGAGGAACAGCTGGGTGGTTTCATAGAGCAAGGGCCGTCCCGGAATATCGGCCCGGCCGCCGATCTTAACCAATCCGCGCTCCATCAGAGTTTGCAGAACTCCTTCGATGGTGACGCCGCGCACTGCCTCCACGTCGGGCCGGGTGATCGGCTGCCGATAGGCGATGATGGCCAGGGTCTCGAGGGCTGGGGAACTCAAGCGCGCCGGTTTCGGGGCGGGAAAGAGTTGTTGCACCCACGGGGCATATTGCGGATCAGTCACCAGCTGCCAGCCGTCCGCTTTTTCCGTGAGTTGAAAGGCGCGGTGTTGTTCGATGTAATCGATCTTCAATTGCTCCAGGACGGCGGCAACTTCCGCCTCTCGGACCTTTGCAAACTCGTTAGGCATCAGTTCGTCTTCGCCACCCGCGGCCTTGAGAGTGGCGGCGATTTCGCGCACGGGGAGCGGTTTCTGCGCGCTGAACAAGAGCGCCTCGACAACTTGGGCGAGTGTCATCAGTTTGCTCCGATGGCCTTTTGAATGGCGTCGGCGATGCGGTCGGCCTGGCGATCAATCTGGCTCAGTTCGCGTCCTTCGATGAGGAGCCGGATCTTCGGCTCGGTGCCAGAATAGCGCAGGAGAACCCGGCCTTTTCCCCCCAGCTCGCGCACGGCTTCATCGCGCAGTTTCACAACCTCTCCCAGCTCATCAATGGGAGGCTTGGCCTTTACCAGGAGGTTTCGCTGGGCCTGCGGATATTTTTTCAAACAGCCTTTTAATTCGCTCAGGGGCTTGCCGGTCTGGCGCATGATCCGGAGAATTTGCAGCGCACTCACAATGCCGTCGCCCGTGGTGCTGAAGTCGCGGAAGATAATATGCCCGCTCTGCTCTCCGCCCAGGTTCATTTCTCCGCGTAACATTTCCTCGATGACGTAGCGGTCACCCACTTTGGTGCGGCTGACTTTACCACCGGCCGCCGCCAGGGTCTCATCCAGGCCAAAGTTGCTCATGACCGTGGCCACCAGGGTCTCCTTCTGCAAATGGC
>DASXIK010000273.1:0-5624 GCA_036498025.1 Chthoniobacterales bacterium | reverse complement strand
CAGCATGCCGAGCTCGTCCGAGATGGCCAAGCCGATGCGAGCGCGGCCAAAGTCGATGCCTAATGCCCGGTTCATGTTCGCGGAAACTACTGCAACGCCGGCGGAAGTTTGCTGATCAGGTCCTTGATTTTCTCCACCTGGTGCCGATGACAAACGAGGACGGCATCGTTCGTCCGGACAACCACCAGATTATGCACTCCGAGCAGCGCAATGGTCGTGCCCGTCTGGTCGAAGACAATGTTGTTGGTGGAATCCACCGCGGTGACTGCCCCGCGGGCCGCGTTGCCCTGCTCATCCTTCTCCAGGTATTTGGCTACGGCGGTCCAGCTGCCGACGTCATCCCAGTCGAACTGCGCTTCCACCGCCAGGACGCGGTTGGCTTTTTCCATGATGGCGTAGTCAAAGGAAACGCGGGGCAGTTTGGTGAAGCTATCGCGCAGCACCTCCTCGAATTTTTCGGGCGCGCGGATCTGGGAAATGAAATGCGCAAGTTCGGGTGTATGCCGGTTGAATTCGCACAGGACCGTCGGAACGGACCAGACGAACATGCCGGCATTCCAACGGAAGTGGCCTTTGCGCAGAAAAGATTCCGCCAGGTCAACATTTGGTTTCTCCCGGAAGCGCACGACCCGGCGCACGGCTTCCTTTTCGGTTCGGCCCTTCAGTTTGACGGCATCGCCCAATTCAATGTAACCAAAACCCGGACACGCCCAGGTGGGCCTGACGCCCACGGTCACCAGGCTGCCCGTTTCCTCGGCAGCCGCCACCGCCAGCAACATCGTCTCCTTAAAAGCTTTGGTGTCCGTGATCACGTGATCCGCCGGGAGCACCATCATGGTGGCGGCGTGATCGCGCACGGCCACCCATCCCGTGCCCAAAGCGAGCGCCGCGGCAGTGTCGCGTTTCGCCGGTTCGGCCACGATATTCTCTGGCGGCAGTTCCTTGAGCAGGGCGCGCACACTTTTCTCCTGGTCGGTGTTGGTGAGCACGAGAATGCGTTCGGGCGGAATCCAGTCAGCCACCCGGGCCAGCGTCTCCTCGAGAAGCGCGTTTTTGGAAACGAGGCGCAACAGTTGCTTTGGAAGAGCTCGCCGGCTCAACGGCCAAAAACGTTCGCCGCTGCCGCCCGCGAGAATCAGTGCATAAATATGGTTGCCCATGCCGATGGGAAAAATAGCGGATCTCCTTCGGGAAGATTCCCGTTTATTTTTTCCGAAACGAGAAGTATAGGGTAGGCGATGTCTTTTTCGATATCCATGCCAAAAACAGCGGAAGCCATCCAGTTCGACAACCTGCTCGTGGTGACGCGCACGGCGATCGGCCTGGGCTTGGGCATGCTCGTGGCGGATAAGATCAAGCCTGGTCCTGCCCGCCATGTGGCGGCGCTGGCCCTGCTCTCCGTCGGCGCTCTGGCCGCAGTCCCTTTTCTCTGGAAGCTGACCACGGAGCAAATCAATCGCTCCGAGCGCGGCAGCCGTGCCCGCTTGCATTCGATCCGTTCGGCCTCCGGTTACCGCTCGGACGAGGACGCGTTTTAAGAATTCCTCCGGCGAACCCTGTCCGGATCCGGCCGGAAAGTTCCAGCAATCGCGCCGCCGTGCTTGCTTCGGTCGGCCACGCGGATAACGATGGAGCGCGTCATGAACCGCTCAGCCACCTCCCCTTCCGATTCCCTGCGTGAGCACTGCGCGGAAATCCGCCAGGAGGAAGCGGTGTTGCGCGAAGGCGGCGGCAAAGCGGGATTGGATCGCCAGCGCAAGCTCGGACGCTTGCCGGCCCGCGAGCGCATTGGCCATTTGCTCGATCAGAACGCTCCGTTTTTCGAACTCGGTCTTTGGGCCGCCTATAAGATGTACCAGGAGTGGGGGAATATCGCGGCCGCCGGGGCGGTTGCCGGGATTGGCAATGTGGCCGGCATCCCCTGCATGATCATCGCCAACGACGCCAGCGTGAAAGCCGGCGCCTTCTTTCCGCAGACGGCCAAGAAGCTCATCCGCGCCCAGCGCGTCGCCTTTGAAAATAATCTGCCGGTGATTTACCTGGTCGATTCGGCAGGCGTGTTTCTGCCCCTGCAGGATGAAATTTTTCCAGACGAAGACGATTTCGGCCGGATTTTCCGGAACAATTCGGTCATGTCCGCCGCGGGGATTCCGCAATTTGCCGCCATCATGGGAAACTGCGTGGCCGGCGGAGCTTATCTGCCCGTGTTGTGCGACAAAGTTTTGATGACCGAGGGGAGTGGTCTCTACCTCGCTGGCCCGTCCCTGGTCAAGGCGGCTATCGGACAAATTATCGATGCCGAGGAATTGGGCGGAGCGCGAATGCATGCCGAGGTCAGCGGCACGGTGGACTTTTTTGAGAAAGACGACGAATCCTGCCTGAAACGGCTGCGCTCGCTGGTTTCGCATTTGCCGGAGGCCGGCCCGCCCGCAAGCGGAGGCGAGAATCTTCCGAGACCGGCGACGGATCCGGAAACGGTCTACAACTTGATCAGCCTGGATGGCCAGAAGCCGTACGACATGCGCGATTTGCTCGCTACGATCATCGATGCCAATTCCATGGACGAATACAAGGCGGATTATGGCAAGACCATCGTGACGGCCTACGCACGAATTGCCGGGCGGGCCGTCGGGATCGTGGCCAATCAGCGCTTGCAGGTGCGCACGAAGAAGGCAGGCATCCAGATGGGTGGTGTGATCTACTCCGACAGCGCAGACAAGGCCGCGCGGTTCATCATGGACTGTAACCAGACGGAGTTGCCGATTATTTTCTTCCAGGATGTGACCGGCTTCATGGTCGGACGTGATGCGGAGCAAAGCGGTATTATTCGGAGCGGCGCGAAAATGGTGAACGCCATGAGCAATTCCGTGGTGCCAAAGATCACAGTGGTGGTGGGCGGCTCCTTCGGGGCGGGCAATTACGCCATGTGCGGCAAGGCCTACGATCCTCGGTTTATCCTGGCCTGGCCGAACGCTCGTTATGCCGTCATGGGCGCGGCCCAGGCTTCGGACACCGTTTTCTCAGTGCTGGCCAAGGCGCGCGAGCGCGACGGCAAGGCCACCAAGGAAGAACTGGGAGCGCTCCGGGAGAAAGTGAAGCAGAACTACACCGAGCAAACCGATATCCGCTACGGCGCAGCCCGTGGCTGGGTCGACGCCATTATTCAGCCGCATGAAACGCGCGACGTTCTCGCCCAGCTTCTGCGTTATGTTTCCCGCCCGATGCCGAAGGCCCGTTTTCACACGGGGGTGATCCAAGTCTAATGCCTGGAAATTCGAAGCTCTAAAATTCGAGGCCCGCCGTAACGCGGGTAAAGGAGCGGCCAGGCTTTCAAACAAATCCTAATCTCCCAAAGCTCTAATGGAGCAAGGTGCATCGCGCTACCCGGAAAACTCCGCGCTGATGGCGGCGTTCATTTTTTCGACATCCGGGATCCGGCTTGCGAGCGCCAGCTTCACCCCGCGCTGCTCCAGCGCGCGCAGGACTTCCTCAGTCGGCACGTTGCCCACGAGTTCATCCTGCGCAAAGGGACAACCGCCAAGCCCGCCGATGGCGGCGTCGAACCGGCGGCAGCCGGCGTCGTAGGCGGCGAGGACTTTCGTCATCGCGCCGGCCCGGGTGCTATGCAGATGAACGCCGATGTCGCAGTCGCTGCACGCGTCCAGGACTTTCGCCACCACACGATCAATCTGTTCTGGTCTGGCCGCTCCCACCGTGTCGGCGATGGAGATGGCGTTGATCCCGATGCCCGCGATCGCCTTGGCGGCTTCGGCGACTTTCTCCTCGGTCCAGGAATCGCCATAAGGATTGCCGAAGGCCATCGAAATGTAGACGACCATCCCGAGCGCCGATGCGTCCGAGAGTTTTTTAATCGCCCTGAGCACCGCCTGGTTGTCTTGCGGCGATTGGTTTTGGTTTCGACGCAGGAACGTTTCCGAAATCGAAAAGGGATAACCGAGCGTGCTCACGGCTCCCGTGGCGATGGCCCGTTGCGCGCCTTTTTCGTTCACCACGATGCCAATGATCTCAACGCCCCCAGGCGATCCGAGTTCTTTCAGCACCTCTTCGCTGTCCGCCATCTGCGGAACAGCTTTGGGTGAGACAAAGCTCGCCGCATCGATGTGCCGAAAGCCGGCATCAACCAGCCCGCGCAGATAAGCCACCTTTCGCTCGGTGGGAATGTGGCGCTTGAGTCCCTGCCAGGCATCGCGCGGGCACTCGATGATCTTGACTGCTTCCATAACGCAAAGTTACTGACAGAATAGCTCAGAAGCGCGAAGTTTGCCGCGCCCAAACAACTAACTCCCGATTTCACAACATGCCTACTGTTCTCATCGAAAAGCAAAGCGCGAAGGTCACAATCATCACCTTGAACCGCCCGGACCGGCGCAACGCCTTGAACGTCGAGCTGATGAATGAATTCATCGCCGCGCTGAAAGTCGCATCGGACGAAGCCCACGAGCGTGTTCTCATCATCCGTGGAGCAGGCTCCTCCTTTTGCGCCGGCCTCGATTTAAAGGCGGCAACTCCGCAAAATGCCCAGGCCACCGCCGAGATGGTGGCCAAGACCCTGCTCGCTCTGAGCCAGACGCCCTTGATCACCATTGCCGCCGTGCACGGGGCCGCCGTGGCCGGAGGCGCCGGGATCATGTCGGCCTGCGATTTCGTAGTAGCGGCCGAACGAACCAAGATCGGGTACCCGGAAGTGCGCCGCGGCCTTGTTCCCGGATTGGTCATGACGTTTCTGCGCCGCCAGGTGCGCGAACGCGCCATTCGCGAACTGCTTTTTTCCGGCGAGATCATCGACGCGGCGCGCGCCCGCGAAATCGGGCTGGTCAATCGGGTGGTGCCCGCGGCCGAGGTCATGAAGGAGGCTCAAAAATTTGCCGACTCCGTGGTTCAGGGAGCGCCGGGAGCGCTCGTTCGAACCAAGCGGCTGATTGAAGAGCTCTGGTCAAGTTCGGTCGAGAAGGATATCGACCTTGCCCTGAAGTATCATATGAATGCTCGCGACTCCGCGGAAGGGCGCGAAGGCATTGCCGCATTCAACGAAAAAAGGCCGCCGAAATGGACTGAGTAAGTCCACCCGAGTGGCCTTTCTCGACACCACGCCTATCGGCGTCGCGCGGAAACGTAATGAGCTACGCTTTGGGCGCGGCTGATGGGCCGATGTAGGTGTAACTCCCGAAGGCGAGAATGGGAAAAAAGATAATCGACAGGAATATCAGGCCGAGCGCGAACCCGACGCCCTGGCCGAAGCTTTTCGCCAGATCAATACAAAGAATGATCCCAAAGATCGGGGCGCATATCAAAAGCAGCAGAACCCACCAGCCTGGGCGGCCCACGATTTTGCACCAAATGTAATAGTTATAAATCGGAATGATGGCAGCCCAGCCGGGTTGACCGGCTTTGGCGAAAATTTTCCACATCGAAACGACGATCAGCAAGCCTATGACCAGGCCAATGATGCCGCCCATAGCGCCTCCCGCCGCGGCAGCGGTCGCGTTGGCCGTGTCAGTATCTGCTTGCGCCAGCAAGGGCCGAAAATGCATGAGAGCGCCAAGTAAGTGCGAAGCTAGGATCGTAATCATAAGAAGTTAGGTATTGAGGTGCAGGGTTATCGG
>DASXIK010000272.1:0-12955 GCA_036498025.1 Chthoniobacterales bacterium | reverse complement strand
ATACGGTGAGCAGTGGAAGACTTGATACCGTGTAAAATATTCCCCAACGACCAAAAAATCGCATCACATCCTGCATTCTGCTCTTTGATTTGCGGCTCAAAAAGCAAATGCACGTGATCCGGCATAACGCATCCGACGTAGAGCTCATATTGGCCGTGTTCGTGGCCATGGATGATACTCTGGAGGACGAGATCCCTCTCATTCGGCGTCATCTGCCGCCGTGCGTGAGTTGAGAAAGAAACCGCATATTTCCCCCATGCTCGCTCGAAGTGCGGTAAGCGACGCTTCGAGTAACTGACCGCCTGAAAAGTTTCCGGCGAGGCGCCGGAAACAGCACGCGAGGCGCGTGCGCTCCCCGGAAAGTCCGCGTTCCCACAGGGGGTGGCAGGCGTGCGCCCTGGATTCTTGGCTGTCTCGGCTCGAGCGCTCATGTCTAAAAATTAAAGCGCACGAGCTCCACGCGGGCGGACGTTTCGATGTGCTCGCCACCGACAATGAAAGTAAGAGCTGCGTTCTTGCCGGCGGCGGCCGCCGCCGGAGTGGCGCCCGGGGCCGGCGAGGCCTCGCGCACCGGTGCCTTCTCCTTTTCGTTGAGCACATGCAGCGTCCGAATGATGTAAAACTGACGGCTGGCACTTCCCCACTGATTCAGCACCTTGCGCGCGGCACTGGGGGAAGAAGTAAAGGCGACGTCGATGACTCCGCGTTCGATCATTTTAGGGACCGCGACCGCCGGTCCTGGCGGCTTCCGCGCTCCCGGCGCATTGGCGGCGGGCGCCGGCGGGCGCTCTTCGGCCAGGGGAGTGCGGGTCACCGCCGTCACCGCATCGACGCGCGCGTCGATCAGTGTGTCGAGAAGCAGCTCCACCTGCGCCAGCTCCTGGCCGAGAAGGGGCGCCGCTGCAGTACTGGGCAGGCCCGCGGTGAACTCTTCGAACCCGAGCGCAAAATTGTCGGGCAACTTGACCCGGTTGGCCCGCGCCTTCTCCCCCACCGTCAGCATGGCTTGGCGAAGGTGTGATTGAAATTCATTCGGCGCCATCGGCGGAAGCGGCATGACCCGCGTCTTCAAGTCCTCCTTCAGCTTGTCCAGGGAGGCAGCGTAATCCTGCAGATGAACTTTCATCTTTTGGTAGTTCGCCTCCGTGGGAAACGGGTCGAGCCGCTCCAGTCGGGCTCGTTCCGCCGCCGCTTCATTGAAGCGGGCGAGGGCTTCATCGGCCCCGCCTTTGGCGCTGAAAAGAAAGTACCCGCTGGCCAGCGTGCTCACTCCCAACACGATCAAAAACGTGCCCAGCCAACGATTTTGCTGGAACCAGTTCATGGCAGTTTCATGGGCTTTTTCAAATCGAGATGCAGCTCGTAGGGAAAGGCCCAATCCGTGTTGTTCGGCGTGCTCGGCTTGATGACGCGCGCCTGGTTGTTCGGATCAATCGCAAAGTAGGAGGAACCGATCAGGTTGCGAAAATAATCGACCACCACTTCCTGTTGCTTGGGATTAAAGAGATAAAGGCCGCGCACGAAAATGCCGTCGATCGCCGGGGCGCCGGGACGGGCGGCGTTAGGCCGGGCCGGCGCGGCCGGCGGCGTAGGTGTGGCCCCCGCGCTGAATTCAGCAATTCGCTTTTCATCGACGCCCACCGGTTTGCCCCCGGAGGTGGGAAGCAATTCGGTGATCCAGATGTCTTCCTTGGGCAGGCGCGTGTTCAAATCCTCCAGCACCTCCAGCCAGAACCCGCGGTCATTGACCGCGTCGATCAGCGGGCTAGCCAGGCTATCGATGGAAGCAACCTGCTTCTTCAGTTTGTCCAGCTGAGTTTCCGCCGCGTGCATGACATCGATCTTTTCCTGCAGCCGGTCGGTGGCCCGCCGCGTGATGTGCGCGGCGCGCGTGTAGTAAATGCCCCAGCCCAGCAGAGCCAGGATGAAGCAGGCGGCTGCCAGGACGAAATGGGGGCGCCTTTTTTCAAGCTCGTGCCGGCGCACGACCGCAGCCGGGCGAAGATTCAACTCCATCGGGCAGGCGGTGGCTGCGCGCAGGGCCAGCCCGACCAGCTCGCCTAACAAGTGGGCGGACCGCGAGATTTCTGCGACCGGGGCGGAAGGGGAGACGGAGACATTGCGCAAGGGGTTAAAGAATTCGATCGGCACCTGCAGCTTTTCCTGGAAGAACTCGCGCATGTAGGGCGTGCTCGCACTGGCCCCGCAGAGATAAACGCGCTCCGGCGCGGCCCCCTGCTGCTGGGCGCGGTAGTGGCTGATCGAGCGCATGAGCTCGGCGTGCAGGCGCGTCATGGTGCTGCGCACGATCTTGGAGACGCGGGCCACGTCGGGGTCCGAGGCTTCGGCATAGGCTCCGCCCAAGCTGACAAACCCGTCGCGCTTCTTGCGTAGCTCGGCGGCGGCGAAGGGTTCGTCGAACTCGCGCGCGATGGCCGAGGTGATGGAACTGCCGCCAATGGGCACGCTTCGGGAGAAGACCTTGCCCGGCTCGATGAAGAGGAGATTGGTCGTGCGCGCCCCGATATCAACCAGCAGCGAACAATCCTGGAGGTCGCCGTAGTTATAACGGAAGGCATTGTAAAGAGACATGGGAGCGACATCGACGATGGAAGTGCGCAGGCCCGTTCCTTCGACGGCGGCGTTCATTTCGTCGAGCAGATCGGATTTGATGGCCACGAGGACCACCTGGATCTGTTCGTCGGCCCCGCCACCGACGAGTTGATAATCCCAAACGACTTCGTTGATCGGGAAAGGCACATTCTGCTGCGCCTCGAAGGCGATGATCCGCTCGATCTTTTCTTCTTCCACCGCGGGCAGCTTGACGAAGCGGGCAAAGACCGACTGGCCGGGCACAGCGTAATTGACCTCGCCGAACCCGATCTGCATCTCCGCCAGCATTTCCCGCAAGGCCGCGGCGACGTGCGCAGAGCGCATCCCCTCCGCCGCCACGTCAGCGAGCACGTCGCGCAACCGATGCTCATGCAGCACCAGCCCGCCGTGCGGCAGGGTGTGAAACACCGCCACGCTCACGGTCTGTGACCCGAGATTTAAACTGATGATGCGGGTCGCGGCGGCCATCGAGTGCGCGGAAAAGTCAGCGAGTCGCCGGTTTCAATTGTTCGTAGCGATCCCCCCACAGAGGAGCAAAAGGCGTTTCGTTCTTGTTCAAAACCAGGCCCGTCAGCGGCGGAATGGTCGCATACCATTGGGCGGGCGCGCGTACCAGGCTCAGCTCATCCTTCACGGTTCCCTTTCGCACAATCTGGACCGCGATATTCTGGATAGAATTAGCCGTCGCCACCTGATTGCCCATGCAACGCGCCACGCCATAGGGCGAAATGTACATGACCGAGAGCCTTCCCTTGCCTGCCAAAACTCCCACATGCGTCACCTCACCGGTCAGGAGCTTGCCATTGAGGAGAACAAAATATCTGAGGGTGAGTTCGTCGGTATATTCTGGCGCGGCGGTGAATTCCACTTCCATTTCGACCCAGCGCTCGTTTTGGTTTGTCCGATGGACCGGACCTCCGGTGTAGGCAAAGAGCGGTGTGGTGACGAGGTCCTTGTTGATCTTGGTCACCTGAAATTCGGTTCCCAATCCCTGAGCCCGGACGGAAGGCGAAACCAAAAGAAGAGCTACAAACAGAGATAAAATGATCGTTTTCATACCTGCGTTCAAAAGCGTTCGGCCGTGGGTCAGCCAAGATGGCATGGGCCAGGGAAAATTGGGAACACAATCATCGCTGTTTCCCCGCCTGGAGTTTGCCCCGGAAATAATCGATCGTCTGCGTGATCCCTTCCTCGAAATCAACCCGCGGTTCCCAGCCCAGGACCGTGCGCGCCCGGGTGATGTCCGGTTGACGGACCTTGGGATCGTCCACCGGCAGTGGCTTGTATTCCATGGTCGATTTCGCGCCCGTGATGCGGATGATCTCCTCGCCGAACTGCTTGATCGTCATCTCCCGCGGGTTGCCGATGTTGACCGGTTCATGAAAATTGCTCAGGGCAAGCCGGTAGATGCCGTCGATCAAATCTGAGACATAACAGAAGGAACGGGTCTGGGAGCCGTCGCCGAAAACCGTCAGGGGCGTGCCGCTGAGAGCCTGCCCGATGAAGGCGGGGACGACTCGTCCATCGCGCAGCCGCATGCGCGGCCCGTAGGTATTAAAGATGCGCACGATCCTGGTATCGATCTGGTGAAAGCGATGATAGGCCATGGTCATGGCTTCGGCGAAACGCTTGGCTTCATCGTAGACGCCGCTCGGGCCGATGGGGTTGACGTTGCCCCAGTAATCTTCCTTCTGCGGATGCACCAGCGGATCGCCGTAACATTCCGAGGTGGAGGCAAGGATAAAAGTGGCCTTCTTGGCCTTGGCCAGGCCGAGCGCGTTATGCGTGCCCAGTGCCCCTACCTTGAGCGTGGGAATAGGATGCTCCAGATAATCAATCGGGCTGGCCGGAGAGGCGAAATGGAACACGTAGTCCAGCTTCGGTTCCGGAACGAAAATGAAATTGGAAACGTCATGCTTGATGAACCGGTAGTTCTCGTTGCCCGCGAGGTGTTCGATATTTTCCAGGTTGCCGGTGATGAGATTATCAATCGCCACCACCCGGTGACCCTCCTTGAGCAAGCGATCGGTTAAATGCGACCCAAGGAATCCGGCGCCGCCGGTAACAATAGAAACGGGTTTGGTCTTGGCGGCCATGGAGCGCTCTATCTAGCGTTTGCGCCGCGCAATTGCCAGTAAGAAACAATCGTCCCCGGCCGTGACGGAATAAAACGGAATTGTCTCAGCGACTCAACCTGTTGGTCACGGACACGGTCCCACTTTGACCGTTCCGCTGTAGCCGCCGGTGTAGTTCACGCCTCCACCGCCGGTGCCGCCGCCGATCACATAGTTCCGAAAGTTCTCCGGAGTGCCCGCGTGGTCGGAATTCTGGTACTGGCTGGCCATATTATCATCGACCGGTTTAACGCCCAAGGTCGTGTAGTCGGAATTGAAAGTGCCGTAAACGGCGGCAGCCCACCGCCACTGCAAACTCGCCCCAGGCGCGTCCGAAGTGATGGTCCCGCTCCAGATCACATGATGAAGACCGCCGGGGATATTTGTGGGGACCTGAAAAGCGACCGCGGCCAGAAACGTGTTCCCGGCGAGGCCCGCCGCGGGAACGTTCGTCACCCACATGCCACCAGCGAACACCGTCGTCGCGGAAGTGGCCAACGGATCAAAGGTCACGGCGGCGTCCGGGACCGAAATTGCAAAGGCCGTGCTGGTGATGGTCTGATTCGTAAAGCGGAAGGTCACCGTCCTGTTGCCGAGACCGCTTGGCTTAAGGACGCTGTTAAACCAAATAGATGAGCCGCTGTTAATCGGGTTGCCGTTGAAGTTCGCCGTGATCGACGTGGGCAGTTCACATGCGGGTGAAGGGCTCGGCGTGGGACTGGGCGTCGGAGTCGGAGTCGGTGTTGGCGTTGGTGTCGGTGTCGGTGTCGGAGCGGAGCCAGGAGTCAGCTTGGCGACAAAAACGTCATTAAGAGGAGCGGTGTAAGCGCGCACCGGCGAACCCCACGAACGATCACTGAGACCGGCGACAAGAACGTTGCCGCTCAGATCCACCGCCAGCGCGTATCCCTGGTCGGTCGAGGTGCTGCCCAGAAACGCGTTCGATAGCAAATTCCCACCCGCATCCAGTTGCGCCGCAAAGGCGTCGTAATTTCCGTTGTAAGGAGGAGCCGGTGAGCCCCAGGAAGTTGTGCTGAAGCCACCGACATAAACGTTGCCGCTCACATCTGCCGCCACGGCCTGTCCCACATCCTGGCCGTCGGTACCGCCAAGAAATGTGTTCCACAACAGGGCTCCGCCCGCATCCAGTTTTACGGCAAAGGCGTTCTGCGTGCCGCCAAATGGACGGACAGGCGAACCCCACGTATCGCTGCACAGGCCCGTCGCGTAAACATTCCCGCTCAGGTCCACTGCGACGGCCTCAGCTGTCGCATGCTGGTTGCCAAGAAAAGTGTTCCACAGCAAATTCCCACCCGCGTCCAGCTTCGCGACAAACGCGTTATCAAGGCCGCTAAATGGCCGGACGGGTGAACCCCAGCTCACCGTACTGAAGCCCGCGACATAAACATTGCCGACCGCGTCCACCGCTCCGCCGTGAGCCATGTCCGTTCCGCTGCTGCCGAGAAAGGTGTTCCAGACAAGGTTGCCACCCGCATCCAGTTTTGCGGCAAAGGCATCATACCCCCCACCGAACGCGCGCACCGGCGAGCCCCAGCTGGCATTGCCATATCCGGTGACATAAACATTGCCGAGTGCATCCGCAGCCACCGCCTGGCCATTGTCATCCGAGTTGCTGCCCAGAAATGTGTTCCAAATAAGGTTGCCGTCGGAATCCAATTTCGCGGCAAACGCGTCGTTGCTCCCGGTGAAGGCACGGACCGGCGAGCCCCAGTCGGCGTTGCTGAAACCCGCGACGCAAACGTTGCCGGCGCCGTCGAGCGCGACTCCTTGAGTTCCCTCATCTCCGCTTCCCCCGAGGAAGCTATTCCAGATGAGGGCCCCACTCGGATCCAATTTCGCGATGAAGGCATCGTATCCGCCGGTGTAAGCGCGCACTGGCGAACCCCAGCTGGCGTGACTCAAACCGCCGACATAAACATTCCCGCTTACGTCCACGGCCAGCGCGTAGCCCTGGTCATCCTCGCTGCTGCCGAGGAAAGTGTTCCAGCTGAGCGTCGGGTCGATAAAGAGGGGCTCCGTCCGGTTATAATCTCCCACGGCAAAGCCCACCTCCCGCCCTCCGCGCAGGGCAAAAGCCACCCGCACAGGCACCCGTTTTCCCTCCCGCTCCTGCCACGCTTGCGGGGCGCTTTCGTTCATCGCGCCAGACTTGAACCCGATGCGCAGCGCGCCGTTCTCCTGCAGCGACACGGACCCGTTGTAGCGCAGGCGGATATTCTCCACCCTGGCCTGCGGAGCGATGCGATAAGTGCTGCGGGCAATGGCCTCCCCCGGCGCATCGTAAGTCAGCGTGACGCCCTCCCAGAGTTCCGGATAATCGACCCGGGACATGGGCGGCGCCTGCGGCCCAGGGACGTGAGCGGCCGCGCTCACCGGATGAGTCGATTTCGGCCTAACGAATTCGAGGCGGAGAAGGTGCGACCCGCCGGCCACATAGACACCGCTCGGGGCAAAGCCAAGGACATGTCCGCCGGAGGCGAATTGAAGAATAGGATTCGAAACGCCCGGACCTGCGGCCTGGCGTGATTCGCGCAGGCGCACGGCCACAAGCACTGTCGCCAGAGCGACCAGGAACAAACATAGGACAACGGAGAAACGGCGCAGAAAAAACTTTGTCATAGGTTGCGCGCCGTCATGTTCCCTAGAACCCGTCGGGTCAAGCAAAAGATTTTCCATATTCATGATAAAAATGTCACCTAACGACTGATCATCGCGCGCACGAACACCGCTTCACGCCAAATCGAAGGCGGCAAAGAGAAAAATTGCAGGAGTGAAAATTCGGTTGATTCTTCCCGGACTTCGCGATTCCCAACTCGTCATGCGTATCCTATCCGGCATTCAACCGACCGGTGTCCTGCACATCGGCAATTACTTTGGCATGATGCGGCCGGCCATCGATCTCCAGGCCCAGGGCGAGGCCTTCTATTTCATCGCCAATTACCACGCCCTCACCAGCGTGCGCGATCCTAAAACCCTGCGGGAGTATTGCCGCCGGGTGGCCATCGATTTTATCGCCTGCGGCCTGGATCCCGAGCGGGCCGCGCTTTTTCTTCAGAGCGACGTTCCGCAGGTGACGGAGTTGACCTGGATCCTTTCTACCATCGCACCCATGGGGCTGTTGGAACGGGCTCACTCCTATAAAGACAAACTGGCCCGGGGCCTGCCCGCCTCCGTGGGCCTGTTCGCCTACCCCGTGCTCATGGCGGCCGACATTCTGATTTACGACAGCGACGTCGTTCCCGTGGGCAAGGATCAGAAGCAGCACATCGAGATCACCCGCGATCTGGCCGGGAAAATCAACGAGACCTTTGGCGAGGTCTTTAAGCTGCCCGAGCCCCGGATCCACGCGGCCACGGAAACAGTGCCGGGAGTGGACGGGCAAAAAATGAGCAAGAGTTACGGGAACACCGTCGACATCTTCGGCGACGAAAAAGAAACGCGGAAACGGGTCATGAGTATTGTTACTGACTCGACACCGGTGGACGCGCCCAAGGACCCCGGCTCATCGAGCATCTTCCAGCTTTATTCCCTTTTCGCCGACGAAGCCGAGTTGGCGGAAATGCGCGCTCGCTTCCAAAAAGGAGGCACCGGTTACGGCGATTTCAAAAAACAGCTCTTTGAAAAACTCTGGGAATTTTTCGCGCCCATGCGCCGGCGGCGCGAAGAAATTCTTTCCGATCCGTCTTACGTCGACCAGGTGCTGTCGCGCGGCGCGCAACGCGCCAATGAGGTGGCGGACAAAGTCATGAAACGGGTGCGCCAGGCCACCGGCCTCAATTAAGAGACCGATTCGCTGAAGCCTCAGTTTAGCGCTCTTCGCATCTCCCGGGAAGAATGCGCAGATTGATCTGGCGGCTGGTGGCGAATTGCGCAATCGAGCGCACGATATCCTGCGGCGGATAGGTGAGGCCCACGCAGGTAGCGTCGCCCCACCCGACGAGCACGCCTTTGGGCAAACTGCCCAAGGCCCCCTCCGCCTGAGCCATGGTTCCGTGACCCGGAAACGATGGCTGAAATCCGCTGACAAAAGCATGCCTCTCCGATTCGCGCACGACTGCGAAACGGTAGGTGCCATCGCGCATGACCCAGGAAAAAAGCCAGTAAGCCGGAACGGGCTGCTCTTCCAGCACGGTCGAACACGCGCTGGTGAGCGCGAGCCATGCGATGACCGCGATAGCTCTCATGCCGGTGGGAGATTAACAGGCAGGAGGTAAAGAACCCAGCTCATTGTAGGAGCGGCTCGGCGCTGTTGAAAAAGTCTCCTGACAGAAGCAAACGTCCAACGCTCAACGTTCAACTTTCAACGCTCAACGGCAGAGCATCCATGACTCGCTGTGGCGAGCTCATGCTCCGGATCACTAACAAGACTGGCGCGCCTAAGCACGTCTACAGTTGGGCGTTGGGCGTTGAGCGTTTGCATCCCGCGGGATCGTCCCGACCGCAAAACCGCGTCACACAAAGTCCGGCTTCACCCACTCGTGCACCATCGCCGGGTTGACATAAAGCCCGTCGCACATCGAGGCACGCCCATTGAGGCAGAGCGGTTTCGAGGCGTTGGCCAGAAAGAATCCATGCTCGCGCGTCAACGTCTCATGCAGCTCGCCCAGCCAGGAGCCACCCTCGTACTGCGGCATGTAATTCAATTCCACCAGCAGAAACCGTGTCTTGGCCAGGGTCGCCCGGCCGCCGGCCAGGACTTCCTGCTCGTAGCCTTGGACATCGATCTTTAGCAGCGACACCTCCGCCATGTCCGCCAGCAAATGGTCCAGTGTCGTTAGGCCAACGTCCACTTCGCCGGTGACCGCCCAGTTGCCGCCAATTAACGCGCGCATTTCCTCTTTCGGCTGAAGCAGGGACGCTCCCGTGGTGTCGCGGGTAATTTTCAAGCGCACAGCGCCATCCCCGGCGCCCACCGCGACGTTGTGCAAACGGACCCGCGGATTTCCTCCAAAGCGAGCGCGCAATTCTGCAAAGGCCGCCGGCCCGGGCTCGATCATCACGAAACTTTCCGGCGTGAGGAGGTCGAGCAACATGCCGGACCATTGGCCGGCATTCGCGCCCACGTCGACCACATGCCTGAGCTGCCCGGCGAATCCCGGTGGAAAGAGAGCCAGGCCGGTCTGCTCCGCCTCGTAAACCAGCCAGGCGCTGCGCAGCCAGTCCGCCGGTTTCAGCCGGTGTCCCCATTGGCCAAGTCTCCGGCGGTTGCGCGCCAGCTCGACCAAACCGTTAGGCAGAATGAATTGCAGGAGTTTTCGGAGCCGCATGGGCAGACGTGAGCTGCGTCCCCCCTACACCGCGTGCGACGTCCCGTTAGCCTTTAACTCCGCGAAAATGAGACGGCCAGCGCTGGTCTGCAGCGCGCTGGACACCACCACCGAACGCGTTTTCCCCACGTAGGACCGCGCATGATTGACCACGATCATGGTGCCATCGGGCAAATAGCCCACCGCCTGGTGCTGCTCGCGCCCTTCCTTCACCAGGCTCAGCTCAATTTCATCGCCCACCACCACCACAGGGCGCAGCGCGCGCGCCAGATCGTTGAGGCTCAAAGCGGGCACCTGCTGGAGGCGCGCCACCTGGCAAAGCGCACTGTCATTGGTGAGCAAACGCGCCTGCAGGACTTTGGCGGTGCGCACCAGGCGCGTGTCGACGGCTCCGCCCTCTTCCTCGCTGGTGCTTTCGTGGATGGTCAGCTCCACATCGCGGGAGCGTTGCAACTGGTTGAGAATTTCCAAACCCCGCCGGCCGCGCTCCCGCTTGATTGGATCGCGCGCATCCGCCAGCATCTGTAATTCGCCGAGAACAAAACGCGGAACAATGAGTGAGCGGCTCAGAAAACCGGTGGCGCAAAGATCGGCAATGCGACCGTCGATGATCACATTGGTATCGACCACGAGCGGCTCGTGCTGGGTGGTTTCACGGGTAAAGCGCACATAGGGAATAATGAGAGAGAATTCGTCGCGATTGCTGCGCATGGCCAGCATCATCCCCAGGTAGGCGAAAGAGGAATAAACGACCAGGCGGGTAATCCATTGCGTGGTCTCTGATTGGAAATGCAAAATGTCGGAGGCGAAAAGCAGCCTGGAAAAAAACATCCCGAGCAGAAGCCCGAACGTGGCCGAGGAAAAGGCCCGCAGCGAAAAACCTTTAAGCAAGCGGTCGACCAGGACGACGCACAGCCCGAGGGCGATCCCGAGCCCCATGCCCGGCCACATGGTTCCAAAGATGGAGTCCGAGGCGTTCGCTCCGATGGTGGCGCAGAAGGTGATGAACAGCACCCGCAGCAGATTAACCGTAAACTCCGGGGTCATCAGCGTCTGCCGGCGGGCTGGCGGCGTTCGGGGTTGGGTTCACGGGGCTTGTCCATGGTAGCGGCGCTATCCCGGTAAAATAGCACACCGTGTGCTCGGAGGTTGGTAATCAGGGTTTTAAGATCGTTAGCCAGCTCCTGGTTGGTGAGCAAGGCCGGCAGCAAGCCCTTGCCTTCCCTCGCCTCCCGGAAGACCTGGGTGGCGGATTGGACCGTCTTGCGCGCATCGGCCAGGACAAGTTGAAGATCATCGGCGTCCTTGCCCACCGAGGACATGGTCGCATCCGCTTTGTCGATGACTCCATCCAGTTTCTTGCCTGACGCGGCCAGCGAGGCGGTGATCTCGTGCAGATGATCGAAAGTGCCCTTCAGATTCTGCATATTCGCGTCGGAAAGAGCCTCCTGATTGAGACGCGTCACCGTGGCGTTGAAGTTTTGCACGGTGGTGCGCAGATCGCCCACCAGCGCGCCTCCTTCCCGCGTCAGATCGTCCATGCCGGTCTCGCGCGTGCCGTCGATCACCGAATCCTTTGGCACAAACGAAGCCGGCTTGCCCGCCGGCATGACGACATTGACAAAGCGATCGCCTAACAAGCCGGAACTGCCCACGCTGAACTTGCTGCCCGCCGGGATCTTCACGTAATCGTAGATCCGCAGCGGAACCTCGACTCCATTGCCCTCGCGCGTCAGGCGGGGGCCACCGGAAACGCGGCCGATCTTGGCGCCGGCCAGCAGGACATCCGAGCCTTTGAGCAGTCCGCTGGCGTCAGCGAACCGAATGGATAGTCCGTAGTAAGTCTTAAATCCTTCACCCAGCCGGCCGAACTGGACAACGAGAGCGGCCAGCAGCGCCAGGCCCACGAAGACGAACGCTCCGACCTTAAATTCCAATCCTCGATCTTGCGCGGTCATCGCCTTTCAACCTTCCGCTCTCACTCACCCACACTCAAATGCATTGTTTGGTGGTTCTACAAATGCGGCTGCCTCTCGGACCGCCCCAGCAGGAAGTCCTGCAGAATCGGATCGCTCGTTTGCTGAAACTCAGCCGGCGTCCCGTGAAAGTGAATTCTCCCTTCGTGCAGGTAAGCGATGTGGTTGCTTACCTGCATGGCGCTTTTCATGTCGTGCGTAACGACAATGCTGGTCATGCCAAAGCGCTCCTGCAAACGCATGATCAGACGGTTGATGCTGTCCGACACCACCGGGTCGAGGCCGGAAGTTGGCTCATCGTAAAGCACACAAGAGGGCCGTCGAACAATGGAGCGGGCCAGACCCACGCGCTTCTTCATGCCGCCACTGAGACTCACCGGCATTTTCTCTTCCTGCTCCTCCAGTTCGACAACCTCCAGCATCTCCCGCACTTTCGCCCGCAAAACTGCGGGATCGCGCTCACCGGCTTCGCGCAACGGGAAGGCCACGTTCTCCGCCACCGTCATGGAATCGAAAAGCGCCGCGCCCTGAAAAAGGATCCCGACCTTTTGCCGGATGGCCGCCAACTGCCTCTCCGTCAGCCCGATGATATTTCGGCCGTCGACCCAGATTTCGCCGGCGTCCGGCTGCATCAGCCCGATGACATGTTTGAGGAAAACACTCTTCCCGCCGCCACTGCGACCGATGATCGAGAGCGTCTCGCCGGAACGCACCTCCAGATCTATGCCGCGCAGAATTTCCTGCGACCCAATGGCCTTCCTCAGGTCCCGGACTTTGATCATCGCATTCGCGGGCAGGCTCATTGATATCCCGCGGGAAAGATGATGTTGAGAAACATAGTGAGGAAAAAGTTGAAAATGAGAACCGCCAGGGACGCGTTGACCACCGCTTCCGTGGTCGCTTTGCCCACTCCGACGGCACCCTCGCGCGCGGTCAACCCTTTATGGCAACTGATAAAGACGAT
>DASXIK010000271.1:0-9526 GCA_036498025.1 Chthoniobacterales bacterium | reverse complement strand
CGCGCGCAACGAGTGGGTCCCGATCAAGCGTTGAACAGGTATGGACGGCGCGCTGCGCCGTCCACTCCGCGGACAAACCACAGCGCCAGATGTCCCCAGGAAGAACGCCTAACGGCGGAGGGCGTTGGAAAGGCGGCGTGCCCCAACACGGTCAATTCTACAGCATCGACCCACGCATGATCAGTAAAGCGATGCTGAAATAGATAATGAGTCCGGTCACATCCACCAACGTGGCCACGAACGGCGCCGACGAAGTGGCCGGATCGGCTCCGACCCGGCGCAGCACAAAAGGAAGCATGGAACCGGAAAGCGATCCCCAGAGGACCACGCCAATGAGCGCGCAGCCCACTGTCAGGGCCACCTGCGGCCAGTGCGGCCCGTAAAGCGAACGATGAAAATACCGCTCCCCGATGATTGACCACGCGGCCACCCGCAGCGCGCCGATGATTCCGAGAATCAGGCCCAGCGCCAAACCGGCCCGCAATTCCCGACTGGCCACCCGCCACCAGTCTCGCAGGGTGATTTCGCCCAGGGCCATCGCCCGGATAATTAAAGTGGAGGCCTGCGAGCCCGAATTGCCGCCGCTGGAAATAATGAGCGGCAGAAAAAGTGCCAGCACCACCGCCTTGGCGATCTCATCCTGGTAACTCGACATGGCCGTGGCCGTGAGCATTTCGCCGAGGAAGAGAATGATCAGCCAGCCCGCGCGTTTCCGGACCATGCGAAAAAGCGAAATGCGCATGTAGGGCTCATCCAGAGCTTCCATACCGCCGAGCTTTTGGATGTCTTCCGTGGCCTGCTCCTCGGCCACGTCGAGCATGTCGTCGATCGTGACAATGCCGACGAGCACGCCATTGGAATCGAGCACGGGCAGAGCGCTGCGATCATATTTCCGAAAGACGTTCAGCGCTGCCTCCTGCGAATCGCCACCCGCGAGAGCCACGAAAGTTTCATCGCGAATATCACTTACCTTCGCGGTTAGGGGCTTGAGCAGGAACTCGCGGATGCGCAGGTCGTCGATCAGTTTGCCGCGGTCGTCCACCACATAGATGACGTTGAGGGTCTCGCTGTCCTGCCCGTTTTCGCGGATGTAATCGAGCACCTCCTTGACCGTCCAGTCTTCATGCACGGCGATGAAATCGGGCGTCATCAATCGGCCGACGCTGCCTTCGGGGTAGCCGAGCAGGGACTGGGCGACCTGGCGCTCCTCCGGGGTGAGCAGCCGGATTAATTGCCGGGCGGCTGCGCTCGGTAGTTCTTCCAGCAGGGCCGTGCGATCGTCCGGCGACATTTCATTGAGAATGGCCACCACTTGTTCATGGGCCATCGCCCGCAGCAATTCCTGCTGCGCTTCCACGTCGAGATACTCAAAAACATCCGCCGCCAGCGCCGAGGGCAGCACGCGAAAAATGATCACCCGGTCGTTCTCTTCCATGTCGAGAATGACCTCGGCCACGTCGGCCGGCGGCCATTCCTGGAAGAGCTCGCGCAGCGCGTTGAATTCGCGCGCTTCAATGAGGCTCTTGATTTCGGGTATGAGAATCTTGCCGACCATGATCAACCTTCCGCCGCAGGCGCCGCCGAGTTGTAACACCCCGCCCGGCCTAGTGCAATCGCCGGAAATCATCTGCTTGTTATTGGCGCTGAAGTCGAGGAATCTGTTCTGATGTTTCCCTGGGCGGCAAGCGCCCATTAAATCGGAATTTGTGCGAAAACTGACAACCGCATGACCAGGCCTGGCACAACGAAAGGTTCCATGATCCGGCGCGAAACCACCAAGGATGGCATTTGCCTGCTGACCTTCGATCGCGCGGAGTCGGGCGCCAATATTTTCGATGGCGCCACCATGCAGGAACTAGGAGAACACTTGGAGGCGATCGAACGGGACGACTCTCTGCGCGGGATGATCATCGTCTCGGCCAAGAAGTCTATTTTTATCGCCGGCGCCGATTTAAAAACGTTGCTCAAACAGGCGCAGACGGGAGAGATGCGCAGTTTTATTGCCGAAGGTCAGCGTGTTTTTAATCGCCTGGCCGCGCTGCCCATTCCGACATGCGCGGCCATTCATGGTGCCTGCGCCGGCGGAGGCTACGAGATCACCCTCGCCTGCGACTACCGAGTGGCGTCGGACGAGCCGGCGACGCGCGTTGGTTTGCCCGAAACAACCCTTGGTCTGATTCCGGCGTGGTGGGGCGCCACCAGACTGCCCCGTTTAGTTGGCGCGGAAAAAGCCGCCGAAGTGATTCTGAAGGGAAAACTGCATTCCGCCAGGGAAGCGGGCCTGCTCGGCTTAGTCGACGCAATCGTGCCGCAGGCGCAATTGCTCGAGGCGGCTACGGCGAAACTGGGCGAGGGAAAACGGCCTCAGGTTGCACCGCCTTCCGCCGGCGAGATCCCGGTGCCTCGCGCAACCGGAAATGCCGCGCCTGCCCGCGCCCTCAAAGTCATTACCGAGGGCCTGCGCGGAACGATCGATGCATCGCTGGCTCTGGAGTTGGACGCGATCGTGGAACTCGGGGAAACGGAGGCCACCCAAAATCTCATCCGGAATTTTTTCCTAGCGGAGAAATACAAGAAGGGAACTGCGAAGACGGCGTTCGACAAAGTTGTGCACGCGGCCGTAGTCGGTGCCGGCGTCATGGGGTCGGGCATCGCCCAATGGCTAAGCGCGCGCGGCGTCAGTGTCATTCTGCGGGATGTCAGCGCCGAACAGATCGACCACGGCCTCGCCAGCATCGACAAGACCTATGCCGATGCGGTGAAGCGTGGGTTGATGACGGAAGAAAGGGCCAAAGAGGGGCGCGCCCGCATCGTGGCCTCGACGGCGCCGGTGGAATTGCGCGACGTGCGCATCGTCATCGAGGCGGCCTCCGAGAAACTCGAGATCAAGAAGGCCATTTTTCATGAGCTGAGCACGCAGGCGCCCAACGCCATTCTCGCCAGCAACACTTCCGCGCTCCCCATCGAGGAGTTAGGCCGCCAAACATCCGTGCCCGAGCGCGTTGTCGGCCTGCACTTTTTCAATCCCGTTAGCCGGATGAAATTGATCGAGGTCGTTGTCGGCGAAAATACTTCCGAGGAAACGCGCGAACGCGCGCTGGCCTTCGCCCGCCAGGTTGGCAAGCTGCCGGTGCTGGTGCGCGATCGTCCCGGTTTCCTGGTGAACCGTGTCCTCTTTCCGTATTTGCTCGAGGCCGCCGAACTCTATGAGCGAGGCCTGGAGGCCGGAGCAGTGGACGAAGCGCTCACCCAATGGGGAATGCCCATGGGTCCGCTGCGGTTAATCGACGAGATCGGAGTCGATATCACCGTGGATATCGCCCGCACCCTCGAGAAAGCCTACGGGCGCCGGGCGCAGTCGCCGGAGGTGCTGCGCCGGATGCTGCAGGAAAAGCTGCTCGGCCGGAAAACGGGCGCGGGTTTTTATAAGTACGAAGGCAAGGCGCAAACGCCTAACGAGTCGATTGCCTCCTGGCGGCGGGCTGGCGCGGCGCCGGTAGCCGGGGATCTGGCCGAGCGCCTTGTGTTTCTCATGGTCAACGAGGCGGCGCGTTGCCTCGAAGAAAAGGTGGTGGCCTCCCCTGATGACGCGGATTACGGCATGGTGCTGGGAACCGGGTTTCCTCCTTTTCGCGGCGGTCCCCTGCGCTTTGCCGAATATCTCGGTTTGCCGAAAGTGGTGGAGAAAATGAGCGAGCTCGCGGGCAGCGATGCCAGGTTCGCGCCTTGTGCGCTGCTCGAGGAACATGCCAGAACGGGAAAGACATTTTATGGCCAGAGCCAGGATGGAGGATTAGATAAATCATGAACACACCCGTGGAAGCCCCGGAAACGAAAAGCAGCGCGCCCCCGCAGAAAGCGGCTCCCGCGTCCGTGATCGACACTTCCAAAATGTCGGAGTGCAAACGCGCCGCCCTCGACCTCGCTGAGTCCTCGCGCGATCCGCTCGACGAGCGGGGCAGTTTCGCCAGCAACCTTTTCGTCGGGCGCTACGATTTCGACCGCATCTATCGCTGGCCCGCGCAGAGCGAACAGGATCGCGCCGCCGGCGAAACCTTTCTCAACAGCCTCGGCAAATATCTGCGCGAAAAAGTCGATGCCGATGAAATCGATCGCACCGGGGAAATCCCGCAGAACAATATCGACGATCTTTTTGCCATGGGCGCATTCGGCGTCAAAATTCCAAAGGAATACGGCGGTCTCGGGCTCTCCCAGGTCAATTACGGACGCGCGGCCATGCTTTTGGGAAGTTGGGACGCCAACCTCACCGCACTGGTCTCGGCCCATCAATCCATCGGCGTGTCCCAGCCCCTCCTCATCTTTGGCACGGATGAGCAAAAGAAAAAATATCTGCCGCGTGTGGCCCGCGGTGAAATCTCGGCCTTTGCCCTGACTGAGACCAACGCCGGGTCAGACCCGGCGAACATGAGCCTGCGCGCGGATCCGACGGAAGACGGCTCCGCCTTCATCTTGAACGGCGAAAAACTGTGGTGCACCAATCTGATCAAGGCGGGGCTTCTCGTGGTCATGGCCAAGACGCCGCCGAAAATGATCAACGGCAGGGAGCGCAAGCAAATCACCGCTTTCGTCGTGGAGGTTGATTCGCCCGGGTTAAAGATCGCCTATCGCTGCCACTTCATGGGCTTGCGCGCTCTTTATAATGGCATCGTCACCTTTAAGGACGTGCGCGTGCCCCGCGAGAACATGATCTCAAAGGAGGGCTCCGGCCTGAAAGTCGCGCTGACCACGCTGAACACCGGCCGCCTAACGATCCCGGCCGCCTGTGTGGGATTGTCCAAGCGTTTGCTCGATATCTGCCGGAAGTGGGCCGGGGAACGGGTGCAATGGGGAGTGCCTATCTGCCAGCACTACGCCATTGCCGGCAAAATCGCCGAGATGGCGGGCAATGTCTTCGCCATGGAAGCGATCACCTTCCTCACCTCCGCGCTGGTCGACCGGAAGGCCGGCGACCTGCGCATCGAAACGGCCATGTGCAAAATGTGGGCGACAGAAATGACCTGGCGCATCGCCGACGAGGCCATGCAGGTGCGCGGCGGCCGTGGTTATGAAACCGCGCAATCGCTCGCCGGGCGGGGCGAGGAGCCGATCGCGGTGGAGCGTTTCCTGCGCGATTGCCGCATTAACATGATTTTCGAGGGCTCGAGCGAGATCATGCGGTTGTTCATCGCGCGCGAAGCGCTCGATCCGCATCTCAAAGTCGGCGGCGCCATTTTTAATACCCAACTGCCCATGTCGGAGCGGGCCAAAGCCGTCTTTACCTCGGGAAAATTCTACGCCGGCTGGTATCCCAAACAGTGGCTCCGCGGCAGCGCCGGGGAAATTCAGGGGCTGCATAATGATTTGCGTCCGCACGTGCACTACGCCGCGCGCACGAGCAAGCGTCTGGCCCGTGGGCTCTTTCATGCCATGGCCCGCTTCGGGCCGAAACTCGATCGCGAGCAGCTGCTCCTCTCCCGTTTCGTCGGCATCGCCACCGAACTCTTCGCCGTCAGCGCTACCTGTTCGTTTGCCCAGCATCAGATCGATCAGGGCGAGCCCGCCGCGGAGGTGCTCTCCGTGGCCACGTATTTTTGCCGTTCCGCCCGGATGCGCATTGATCACCATTTTGCCGGGACGACACGAAACGCGGATCGCCGGGGTTACGACCTCACCCAGGAACTGCTGGCCGGGAAACACCAGAGTCTACGCCAGGGGATCGTTTAACAGGAGCGGGTGGCAGCGGGCTCCTGTAGCCGCCCCGCTCTGCTTGCAGAGCCGTAGCGTTCTGCGAAGGCTGGTCGCCGTGCGGACCCTCGGGGACGCTGGCATTGGCTTTGCTCAAGGTCCAGCCGTGGCGGCGTTAGCCTTCTTGATTATCGGCCTGGCCTGCGCCCTCATCGCCCGCGTGCTGCTCCTGGTGGCTGCGTTCCGCATTAGCGTGGCGTGGGGCCTGGGCGTGCTTTTGCCTTTTGGTCCCTTTTTCTTCCGCATGAACTATCCGGAGGAGGCCTCTCGCTCGCGCATGTTGCGCATTGCCACTCTGCCCTGTTTCTTCATGTACATTCTGCTTGGCCCCGGGCCGGCCTATAAACGTCAGATCTTAAAGACGACGAAGATTTCTCTCGTACCGGTGGGCTTCAGTTTGGAAAAAAAGAAAACGCCGGCCGCGACACCCGCCCCGACGCCCAGCCTGGAGGAGCGGCGAGCGAACAATATCCGGCAGTTTGAAGATCTGCGCGTCTGGGCCGAAGCGTTGCGCTTGAAAAAGCGCGACCTGCTCCACAGCGATACCGACGGCAATATTGCCTACGCAGCGGAACTGGCGCAATACAACGCCGCCTTGGAAAAGGCGAAAGCTGAGAGGACTCAGCTCTGGCCCACGGCGAAGTAGCGAATCAGCCTGGCGGCTGTAAGCGGCCAGCGCCGAGGTCTGGCGGCCTCACTCTCGGGATTCTTCGCAACTCACGCGGGTTGACCGGCTTCGCCCTACAGACTACCCTCCTTGGATGAGTATGCCTCCCGTGCTCACCGAAGCGGTTCCCACTCGGGGCCGCGCCGGAGCAAAGAAAGACCAGAAAACTGTGAACTCATCGCGCGCGCTCGGAATCCTCGAACAACACATTCTGCTCGATGGATTTCGGATTGTCATCGATCTCGAGAAAAGTCGCGGTTCGTACTTGTACAACAAGGCGACCGATTCGCGACTGATCGATCTCTACGGTTTTTTCGGTTCGCTTCCTGTTGGTTACAACCATCCATATTTCGAGCAGGAAGAAGTGCAGCGCGATTTGCTGCGGGCGTCACGGATCAAGATCGCGAACTCGGATGTTTATTCGGGAGGCTACGCGCGTTTCGTGGAAACGTTTGCCCGCATCGTTGGCTTCCCGCCACTCGAGCGCTACCTGTTCATCGAGGGCGGCGCGCTCGCCGTCGAGAACTGCCTGAAGGCCGCGATGGATTGGAAAGTGCGCAAGAACTTTGCCGCCGGCCGCAGCGAAGTGGGCACCGATGTTTTGCATTTTCGCAGGGCTTTCCATGGCCGGAGCGGCTACACCATGAGCCTGACGAATACCGATCCGGTAAAGGTTGAGTTTTTCCCGAAATTCGATTGGCCGCGCGTCTCTAATCCATCAATCGACTTCTCGTTACCCGAAAGCGAACGCGAAGCTGACGTAATTGCGCGTGAGAAAGAATCCGAGCGGGAAATCCGGCTGGCGATAGACCAGCGGGGTGCCGACATCTGCGCCATCATTATCGAGACAATTCAGGGTGAAGGCGGCGATAATCATTTCCGCGGCGAATGGCTCAAGAAACTGAGAGAAATTTGCGACGAAAACGAGATGCTGCTGATTTTCGACGAAATACAATGCGGCATGGGGGTGACCGGTCGCACCTGGTGCTGCCAGCACTTCGGTGTCGTTCCTGATCTGCTCGCGTTCGGAAAAAAAGCGCAGGTGTGCGGAGTGATGGCCGGGCCGCGACTTGACGAAGTGAAGGACAACGCATTTCGATTGCCCAGCCGATTAAACTCAACCTGGGGCGGAAATTTTACAGACATGGTGCGCTCCACCCATTTCATGCACGTCATCGAAAGTGAAAAGTTGATCGAAAATGCGCGGGTCATGGGTGAATACATGGTGAAATCGCTGCAAACGATGGCGGCGGAATCTCCCATCATTACTGCGGTGCGCGGTCGTGGGCTGTTCATCGCCTTTGATCTGCCCGATTCCGAAACACGCGACGAATTGTGGAAAGGTTTGTTCGACCAGGGGGTTCTGGTTTTAAAATCAGGCGAGCGCGCGATTCGTTTTCGCCCTGCACTCGATATCTCGGCGCAAGTTGTCGACGAGGCGATGGAACTCATAGGCAAGCAGTGTCAGCGGATGGGCGGAGGCAGGGCGTGATGCGTGATCTCCGATCGCGCCGACTAGTTCACTGACGCCCCGGAGAGCCGTCCCTACCTGTTTTATTTATGCAGTCCGTCTTCAACAAGCTTGGCCTGGGCGACGACAATCCGGGCGTCTTCTGCGGTGAATGGCGCGGCGGCGGCGCGAAGATCGAAAAGATTTCGCCCATCGACGGGCGCCGGCTGGCCAGCGTGCGCACCGCCTCGGAGGAAGATTACGACCAGGCCATCGCCCGCGCGCACGAGGCTTTTCTCGAATGGCGGATCACGCCGGGGCCGGTCCGCGGCGAGACCGTTCGCCGCCTGGGGAACGCCTTGCGCGATTTAAAATCCGAGCTCGCCCAACTGGTCACGCTCGAGACCGGTAAGATCATCGCGGAGTGCGAGGGCGAAGTGCAGGAGATGATCGATATCTGCGATTTTGCGGTGGGCCAGTCGCGCATGCTCTATGGGTTGACCATCCAGTCGGAGAGAAAATTCCACCGCCTGATGGAGCAATGGCATCCACTCGGGGTGGTGGCGGTGATCAGCGCGTTTAATTTTCCCGTGGCCGTCTGGTCGTGGAACGCCGCGCTGGCGGCTGTGTGCGGCGACGCCACCGTTTGGAAGGCGTCTGAAAAAACGCCGCTCACCGCCATCGCGGTAACGAAAATTGCCGAGGGCGTCTGTCGCGAGACCGGCGCGGCCCCGGCCATCTTCACGTTGTTGATGGGCGACCGCAAAACCGTGGGCCAGAAATTATCGGCTGACCAGCGTGTTCCCTTGATCTCGGCCACCGGCTCGACACAGATGGGGATACACGTTGCCCAAACTGTCCATGGCCGGCTCGGCAAGACGATCATGGAACTCGGCGGAAATAACGCGCTCATTGTGGCGCCGAGCGCCGATCTCGCGATGGCGACCCAATCGATCTTCTTCGGCGCCGTCGGTACGGCTGGTCAGCGTTGCACCTCGACGAGGCGGGTGATTTTGCACGAATCAATCGCTGACAAGGTGAAAGAGAAACTCCTGGGCGCATACAAAACCATGCGCATTGGTAATCCGCTGGATCGCAAGACGACGATGGGTCCCTTAGTTGAGAAGAGCGCCGTGGACATGGTGCAGCAGTCGATCCAACGCTTGAAAGATCAAGGCGGCGAAATTCTTTACGGCGGCGAGCGCCTCGAGGGCGCGCCCTATCAGGGCGGCTGCTATATGACGCCGTGCCTGGCGAACGCGAAACCCGATTTCGAAATCGTGTGTCACGAAACCTTCGGTCCGCTGCTTTATTTGCTGACCTATCGCGATTTCGACGAAGCCATCGCCATTCAGAACGGCGTGCCCCAGGGCCTGACCTCCTCGATTTTCACGAACGACATGCGCGAAGCGGAAAAATTCCTGAGCGCGGCGGGCATCGATTGCGGCATTGCCAATGTAAACACCGGGACGAGCGGCGCGGAAATTGGCGGAGCCTTCGGTGGTGAGAAAGAGACCGGCGGCGGTCGCGAGAGTGGAAGCGATTCCTGGAAGATGTACATGCGCCGGCAAACCAACACGATCAATTTTTCCAAAGAGCTGCCTCTCGCGCAGGGAATCCAATTCGGCGCTGGCGAGGGGAGCTGAAGGCCTCCCTTCAATCTG
>DASXIK010000270.1:0-3412 GCA_036498025.1 Chthoniobacterales bacterium | reverse complement strand
TCGCCTATTGGCACCAAGGCATCCATGATGCGCTCTTTGTAGCTTGATCAATCTGTTCCAGTCACAGCCTTGCGGCCGCGACCAGAGATTCTTTTGATAACTGAAACTCTCTTGGCCGGAGATCTTACCCTCCAGCCACTTTCTATTTCAGACTCAGCTCTAAAAAGTTGTATTTTCTTACTACCCTGTATGTAGATGTCAAAGAACCAGCGTTTCTGCACATTCCGGACAAAAAAAAGCTCAATTTCGCTTTTCCGACCTTAGATGGACGTTTCCGTTTCTCCTTGCCGGGACAAAATTGAGTCAATTTGCAGTCCCAAAATGTACAAGAACAACCCCGATTACATCGGGGCCCGTGTTCAACGGGACGGATAAAATATCCCAGTCCGTCGCGCCGTCAACCGCCTAAACGAAGATTTTTTCACTTTTTTTGGGCCTGTCCTGGAATTTCGTGTCCCAAAGGACCCTCCGGGTAGCGCACACGTCTCGTGTGCTGGTTGCGACGTCTCGCCGCAACGATCTTCGATTCTCTTTCGCCAGTTACCAGCGGAGCACAAGTTCGCGATCGCGAGACGCAATCGCCGGCACACGAGACGTGTGCGCTACCCGGGAACATCGCCGCCGCACCTTCTCGGTTTTATTCCGTCTTAATCTGCGTAATCTGCGGACATCTTGAATTCTCCATCGCCACGCAGTGACGCCCGCGCGCCCGACCAGATTCGCCCCGTCAACTTTCAACTCAATATCGCGCCGCACGCCGATGGCTCGGTCCTCGTGGCCATGGGCAACACTCGCGTCATTTGCGGCGTGATGATTGAGGAAACTGTCCCCCGCTGGATGAAAGAACAGGGAGTCACCGGCGGATGGCTGACGGCGGAATACTCGATGCTGCCGTATTCTACGCTCACGCGAAAACCGCGCGACATTACCAAGGGCCGGCTGGATGGCCGAAGCACGGAAATTCAGCGACTGATTGGGCGCTCGCTGCGCGCCGTAGTCGACCTGGAGAAGCTCGGTAATCGCACCATGTGCGTGGATTGCGACGTCCTGCAAGCCGATGGGGGCACGCGCACCGCCGCCATCACGGGAGCCAGCCTGGCCGTGGCCATTGCCTGCCGCAAACTGGCCACCGACAAGAAAGTTTCTGAGCCGCCTCTGCGCAAGCTGGTCGCGGCCGTCAGTGCCGGGGTGCTCAACGGCGCCGCCATTGTCGACCTGAATTACGAGGAAGATAAAGAGGTGACGGTGGACTTTAATCTGGTGGCCACGGAGGACGGGGAATTCGTCGAGGTGCAGGGTTCGGGGGAGGAGGCCACCTTCGCGCAGGCGCAAATGGACGAGATGCTGGCGCTATCGCGCAAAGGCATTGCCGAGTTGATCGCGGCGCAACGCGCCGTGCTCGCGCGGTTGATGGTCTCGCCGGGTTGACTTTACTCCTGCTCTTTTACTTGCACCTGCTCGCCTGGGGCGCGTGTCCTTCCAGCACGTGGTGCAGACGTCTGGGGAGCGCACGCGCCTCGCGTGCGGATTTCGGCGCCCTCGCCGAAATCTGCTCTCGCAGGAAAGTTCGCGATTGCGAGGCGCAATCGCCAGCACGCGATGGCGCGTGCGCTCCCCTAACGAATGACCATGCCGGCGTGATTGTGCTCGTCCATGCTCGAGGCTGTCGTCATCCCCGGAATGACGGAATTGAGCGAGTCAGGCACGATGGTCACCTGTGCGCCCGGGCCGACGACGCTGTACAAACTAATGACGTCGACCGAGCGCATGCGAATGCAGCCGTAGCTGGCGGGGCGGCCGAGGTTTCGTTCTTCCGGCGTGCCGTGAATGTAAATATCACGCCCGAAGGCGTGGGCGTTTTGCGCCTGCAGTCCGCGCAGCCAAATGATGCGCGTCACAATCGGGTCACGTCCCGGAGCGTTCACGGGAATGATCTCACCGGTACGCCGGCGATCTTTGAAAACAGTTCCAGCCGGCGCGCCGTCGCCGATCTTGGTCGCAATTTCCATCTCTCCGAGCGGTGTGCGATAGCTTCCCGGCATGTCGCCGAGTCCGAACTTCGATGTCGAAATCGGGTAGGTCGCAACGAGATTCCCTTTCTCGAGCAAGGCCAGCTTTTGGTCGTGCGCGCTGATGACGATGTGGTGCTCTGTGTCCTTCGTCGCGCAGGAAGAAAGGAAGAGCGCAGCGAGCAATCCAAATAATTGGAGGGACACGCGCAGCTTGCCCTGAGTCCGCCGAACGGGTGTCCCATATGTGCCAGCGCCGACCCGCCTTCGCTCAGCTACGGCGCGGCAGGCAGCGCGGCGCCCTCCAATGCGTGCAAGAATTCTCGCCATCATCGTTTGAACCGGAAGAACGCTTCCGCAGTTGCGGTGGTAGCGCGGGCGATTTCTTCCAGCGAAATTCCGCGGGCCGCGGCGATCGTTTCCGCCACGATCCGGGTGTGGGCCGGTTCGCAGCGCTTTCCGCGAAAAGGCACAGGGGCGAGATAGGGGCAATCGGTTTCGACCATGAACTGATCGAGCGGGACGCGCGCGGCCACCTCGAGCACATCGCTGCCGTTTTTGAACGTGACGATGCCGGTAAAAGAAACAAGGTGTCCTAGAGCGGTGACTTCATGGGCTTGCTCGAGCGTGCCTCCGAAACAATGGAAAACTCCGCGTACTTTCCCGGCGTAAGGCCTCAGCAGTTCGAGTGTATCGTCCTAGGCGTCGCGCTGATGGATGACGACGTTCAATCCGAATTCTATGGCAAGATCGAGCTGCTCCTGAAAAATGGCGGCCTGCCGGTCTTTGTAATCGCCATCTTCAATGCCGGCTTCGATTTCCTGGTCCGTTTCAGTTTGCAGAGCGCGCTGGAAAACCTGGGCGTGCTTTTGCCGGGCAGTTTCTGAGCTGGGGAGCCGGTGATAGTCCAGGCCGGTTTCGCCAATGCCGACGACGCGCGGGCTCCGGGCCATTTCGCGAAGCGGCGTCATGATGTCCTCCTCCGCTTCCAGGACATTGCTCGGGTGAACCCCGATGACGGCGAAGATGTTGGGATATTTCTCCGCTAACTCAATAGCGCGCCGGCTACTCTGGATGGACGTGCCGATGGTGATGATGCGCGTGACATCGGCCTCGGCCGCGCGGCGCAGAACCTCGTCCAAGTCTGGCGCGAAGTCCGGGTAATCAAGGTGCGCGTGAGTTTCGATGAGCATGCGCGGAAGGTAACGCATTTTCCGACGCCGACAATCGGAGGGCGGCGTCGCCCTGCGGGTAGCCGCCGGCAAAAGGGGGCGGCGGCTCCCGCAAGACGAGCTGGATTCCCGGCTTCCTAAACGCGCTCACGCCAACGCGAAAGGAGCAGGAGGGCTCCAAAACAGAGCAAACCCTTGCCGCGATCGCCCGGCTCCGCACGCAAAATTTGG
>DASXIK010000269.1:0-3821 GCA_036498025.1 Chthoniobacterales bacterium | reverse complement strand
CGCTTTCCTTCTCATTGGCCGGATCCTTCGCTGTTCGCCCGGCAATGAGCGCATGCGGGAAATTTCCGGAGCCATCCAGGAAGGGGCCAAGGCTTATCTTCACCGGCAGGTCGTCTCCATCAGCCGAATTGCGGCTGTGCTCTTCATCTTGTTGTTCTTTTTCAAGGATCGCATGACCGCCGTCGGCTTTTTGATCGGCGCGGTTTGCTCACTCGCGGCCGGTTATATCGGCATGCGCATCGCCGTTCTGGCCAATACCCGCACGACCCAGGCGGCCAGTTCCTCACGAAGCGCTGCGCTGCGCGTGGCTTTCAACGGCGGCGCCGTCACCGGCCTGCTCGTGGTCGGCCTGGCGCTCCTCGCCGTGGGTATTTTCTATCATATCGCCGGGCGAATGATCGGACATGATGCGGCCGTGCGCAGCCTGGTGGGCCTGGCTCTTGGGGCCAGCCTGATCAGCGTTTTCGCGCGGTTGGGTGGCGGCATTTACACCAAAGCGGCTGACGTCGGCGCGGATCTGGTCGGCAAGATCGAAAAGAATTTGGAAGAGGATGATCCCCGCAATCCTGCGACCATCGCCGATAACGTGGGCGATAACGTGGGCGACTGCGCGGGCATGGCCGCCGACGTTTTCGAGACTTACGCCGTCAGCCTGATCGGGGCCATTCTCGTGGCCGCCCTGACTATGGCCGCGGAACCGGCCGCGATCATTTATCCTTTCGTCCTCGGTGGCATTTCCGTGTTGGGCGCGATCTGCGGCATTTTATTTGTCAGCGTCGCGCCGGGCAAACCGGCCGGCGTTCTCATGGGCTCGGTGGGAACCAGCGGCCTGGTCTCAGCCATTCTTTTCTGGCCGGCCACGCATATGCTTTTTCCTAACGGCGTGGTCATCGAAGGCGTGCAGCGTTCGGCCAATGATTTGTATATCGCTTCCCTGATCGGGCTGCTCATGACCGGGGTCGTGGTTCTGATTACGAATTACTACACGTCGATGAGTTATCGGCCGGTGCAGAAAATCGCGCAGGCTTCCGAGACCGGACACGCCACCAACATTATCGCCGGCCTGGCCGTCGGCCAGCATGCCACCGCAATGCCCGTCGCCTGTATTGCCATTGCAATTTTCCTCAGCTTCCATTTCGCCGGCCTTTACGGAATCGCCATCGCGGTCATGGCCATGTTGTCCATGGCCGGGATTATCATCTCGCTCGATGCTTTCGGTCCGATTACCGACAACGCCGGCGGCATCGCCGTCATGAGCAACCTGCCCAAGGAAGTGAGAAGCGTCACCGACGAACTGGACGCCGTGGGCAACACGATGAAAGCGGTGACCAAGGGTTACGCCATCGCTTCCGCCGGACTGGCCGCGCTCGTTCTGTTTGGCTCTTATGTGGAAGAGTTGAAAGCGCATATGGGCGCGTCGTATTCATTCCGCTTCTCCCTCACCGAACCAAAGGTCATCATCGGACTGTTCATCGGCGGTTTGCTGCCGTTCATCTTCACTGCCTTCAGCATGGATGCCGTGGGCAAGGCCGCCGGGGCGGTCGTGCGCGAAGTGCGCCGCCAGATTCAGGCGAAGCCGGGCATTCTCACAGGCCAGGACACACCGGAATACGGGACCTGTGTGGATATCGTGACCAAAGCGGCCTTGCGCGAGATGATTGTGCCCGCGCTTCTTCCGGTCGCCTTTGTCGTGCTCGTGGCCATGATTCCGCAGCTCGGCCCGGTGGTGCTCGGCGGTGTGCTCGTGGGCACCATTGTCACCGGCTTGTTCGTCGCCATTTCCATGACTTCGGGAGGCGGCGCCTGGGACAACGCCAAGAAATATATTGAGGAAGGCCACTTCGGCGGCAAAGGATCATTCGCCCATGCAGCCGCCGTGACCGGCGACACCGTGGGAGATCCTTACAAGGACACCGCCGGTCCCGCCATCAATCCGATGATCAAGGTCGTTAACATCGTGGCGATCCTGATCATCCCGATTTTCTTTTAGGACCCATTTAAGAGCGCAGCCCGCGCTTTTGCATCGACAGCTCATCGCGGCTGGCCGCATGCTGTGCGAGGTCCATGAAAGAAAATCGCGATTTCCAAATCGTCGCCTCCAATCAGGGCGCGCCCCGCCGCGATCAGCTGGCCAAGCCGGACCCGGGCGCGACGCCCTTCAAGACTGTCATCGACCCGAAACTGCGGCTCGATCTGCGCCGCGCTCTGATCGACCTGATTGATTATCACGACGAAGCGCTGGCGGAGAATTTCGCCGACGACAAGCTGGCCCTCGAATCCTACAAGGAATACATCGAGCTTTTCGCCCGCAGCCTGAAAGAAACGATGGAGAGCCGTGAAGGTGTTTCCTATCTGCTCCGCTCCGTCGGATTCGATGTTCCGGCTAACGACATCAATCTGCAGCCGGAGTTGCGCTGGAAAAAAGGCCCCGGCGCCTTCGGGTCCACTCTTCTCTGAGGCGCACGCTTTCTCTTACCTGAGAGGCTCGATCAGCTTTCGCTCGTCCGGAGTCAAGCCGCTGCGCGGGATTGTTTTGATAATCTCGGCAGCGGCCGCGGCCTGCTCGTTGGCCAAAAGTGTGGCGGCATAGACCGCACGCCAGGCCGGAGGCGTCCTTTGCCAGTCGACCGGCGGAGCACCGGGCGGTCCCTTGAATTGCGCCAGCGCCATTCCCGGATCGTGCTGCCGCAGATAACCGAGCGCCGCCGTAACCCGAAAGGCGAGCCGATCGGGAAATTTTTCCGCGAGGCTCTTCGCCTTCTCAAAATTCTCGGCCACCTCGGCGCCCGCCAAAAGTTTTAGGTAAACCAGTTGATTCATCGCGTTCGGATCATCCGGCGCAAGCCCCGCGATTTTTTCGGCCGCGCTTCGCTGCACGGCGGTGTCCCCTGCCTTCGCGCTCAATCGCTGCGTCGCCCGATAGGCAGGCACGGCAAACTGCGGAATCTTGGCCAGCTGCTCATAGGCCTTCAAGGCCACGGCCTCGGCATGGCTTGCCTCCGCGAACCTGGCGACGAACCGCAATTTTCCCGCGTCGTTGGCCGCCAGAGAGATCGCGTGATTCCAATGCATTTCCGCATCCATGGTGGCGTTTTTCTCCTGAGCTGCGCGCGCGCGAAAACTTTCCAGAACGGATGGATCAATGGTCAGATCGGGATGATTCAGCAGAGTCTCCACCTCATTCCAGCGTTGCAGACTGGCCAGCGCATCCAGCCGGCTTATCAGGAGCTGGTTGTCCGCAAACGCGCGGTCCTCCGAAAACAGGGAAAGGACGCGCTCGTACTGACCGCGCAAATTCAACCACAGAGCCAGTTGGTTCAGGTCGGGCGCCTTACTACTATTCCATCGCGCCACGGTTTGATCGAAAATCTTGCCCGCGTCCTCCGGATGGAGCTGCAGGCGCAAATCGGACGCCAGCAGCGAGTCCTTGATCCCTGGAGACGGATTCGCCTCAAGCAACTGCACAACGCGAGCGCTCTCCTCCCCGGAAAGCTCAGGGGCAACGGCCAAGGCCTGGAGGGCCTGCTCGCGATAGGTTCCTTCTTTCGCCGCCAGTTCCCATAAAATTTGGCGCGCTTCCGCCCGCTCCTTCGCATCCTTGGACGCAGCCAATAAATTCGCCAGGGCGACACGCGCGGAATCGTCTCCCGGTGCCCGCTGGACCGCCGCACGCGCAAACTCGACCGCTTTGGCAAAGTCTCCCGTGCTGCGCGCATAACTCGCCGCCGTTAGGAGTGTCCTGGTGTCGGGGTCGTTCTTGAGCAGCGCCGTTAAAATCGGCTCGGCAATTCTAAAACGCCCGTTGGCCATCAACGCCTCCA
>DASXIK010000268.1:0-2927 GCA_036498025.1 Chthoniobacterales bacterium | reverse complement strand
AGCAGAGGAGCCCAAAAGCCCAAATCCCGATGCAGACCAACGTTTCGTTCAGCGACGGTGAGTAATCAATCATCGCACCGAGCGGCGTCGGAATGAAACCGGGGATGACCAACCCCATGCCCTTTTCGATCCAGATGCCGATGACGCAGAGCACGCAGGTGACGTTCAACCACTTGAGACTGCGACTGATCGGCAAGATCAACAAGACCATCGCGGTCAGGTTAAAGGTAATCGCCACCCAGATCCAGGGAACCAGCGCATGATAGCCGCGCAATCCAAGGAACAAATATTCCGAGGAGGCAATGTGCAAGCCGCCCGCATAAAACTCGGTGAACACCTCGCAGGCCAGGAGAAAGACATTAATAATCATCGATACCTGAACGATGCTGCGCAGAATCATGAGGGCGCGGTCGGTAATCATGAGCCGCTCTGTCATCCTCGAGTGAATGATTCGGTTCATCTGCGGAATCTTCATCAACTTGCGCAACGAATCGGCGGAAAGGCGTAGCACCCGCGTCGGTTCCTCTGCCATGGCCGTGGCCGTGCGCGGAGTCCCCGTCAGCGCGGAGATTTCCCCGAACTGCTCGCCCGCGCCGACGCTGCGCGTCGTGCGGAAACGGCCGCCCTCGTCTCGCTCCACCGCGACCCGGCCCTGCAAAACGAAGAAGGCATCCTTGTCGGTTTCTCCCTGGCGCAAAAGCGCGTCGCCAGTACTCACGTCCACTACTGTCGCGTCCGAAAGAATTTCTTGCAGGGTCGCCTTCGGTACCAATTCGAGCTGGGGCAGATTCAGAGCGAGCTGGGCCAGATCTTCCGGCGTGGCCGGCCGCCGGGAGATTCCGGCCGGGGCGCTTCGGCTCCCCAATCCGCGCGACAAGTCAGTCCGGGGAGCGCCAGAGGTGACGCGACGAACGACTTGCATGGCCAGAATGATCAGGGCCGGCCCAGCGGTGAAGGCGGAGGCCAGAAAACGCGGACCGACAATGGCGGAATTCCAGAAAGGCCGGCCGCCCAGGCCAACGTAAAGAAATGCCGTCACCGTGTGAATGGAAATCGCCCAAACGATGGCGATGAAAACAAACGGAATATAGAACCACGCGGCCGGCATCTTCCGCTGGTAACGGCAGTAGAGAAGATAACCACAGATGTGGATGTTGAGCAGGAGGTAGCCGTTGAGCACAATCACGTCCCAACTCAGCATTGACGCTGGAAAATTGAGCTGGCCGAGTCCGGGAATCAAATGCCAGAACCGGTCCGGCCGCCCCAGATCGACCGTGACGAAGGCCAGGCACATGAGAATGGCGGCGACAGCGAGCAACTCCCCAAAGATGACGAGGTCGTGCAGCTCTTCGTTTTTGTAAATGTAAACCGGGATGACCATCATGACGGCGGCCGTGGCCACGCCGACGAGGAAGGTGAAGTTGGCGATGTAAACTCCCCAGGAAACCTGGTCGCTCATCCCGGTGACCACGAGGCCGTGGGCCAGCTGCTTTGCGTAGGCGTTCAGTCCAAGCAGACATAACGCGAACAGGCCGCCGAGCCACGCGTAATAACGCCAGTCGACCACAAGGGCGATGCGAGCCGAGCGCCAAAGAAAAACAAAATAATTCCGGAAAGCGGTTCTCATACGTCGAAGTAGTAGAAGAAGCGGGGGGAGGTCCCGAGTTCCTCTTTGAGTTGAATGAAGACGCGTTTGGTCCGCAGGATGTAAGAGACCTCGCTGTTGGGATCCAGAATGTTCCCGAACTTGCGCGTGCCGGTCGGGCAAACTTCCACGCACGCCGGATAACGCCCGGCGCGGGTGCGCTGCACGCAGAAGTGACATTTTTCCATGACTCCCTGGCGCCGCGGCCGATTTCCCAGATAGGCCATGTCGGGATTGATTTTATCCTTGGGAATGGAGGGCTTGGCAAAGTTGAAACGTCTGGCCCAGTAGGGACAGGCCGCTTCGCAATAGCGGCAGCCGATGCACCAATCGTAATCGATCACGGTAATGCCATCAGTCTCCTGCCAGGTGGCGTGAACCGGGCAAACTTTGACGCAGGGCGGGTTCTTGCACTGCTGGCATTGCACCGGCATGTAGAAGTGATCCTTTTCCGGAACCATCTCCGGGTCGTAGTCGTGCACGCCCCTTCCCATGTCGAGGGATCCGTGCGGCATTTTCAAAACGCGGATATACTGGATTTCCGGGTTGCGCGATTGATTGTTCTCCGCCACGCAGGCGTGCACGCATTTGCGGCAGCCGATGCAACGCGAAAGGTTCAGGCAGTAGACGAACTCGACCCCGTTCATCGGTTTGAGATCGCGCACGTGCGGCCGGACGCCGTATTGCCGTTCCACATCGGCTTCGATGCGTTTGAGCACCCTGGCCATGTCCTCCGGCGTCATCTCTTTGTAGTACTTCTGCATGAACTCCTCAAGCGACGGGAAATCCTCCATCTTAAGGAGAGGCGCGAGGCCGGCGGCGATGGCGGTAAGGCCGGCTGCGAAGACTGCGGAACTGCGCAAAAAACTTCTCCGGGTAACGCCGTCGTATTCGACCGGCGCGGGGCTTGTCGTGGTTGGCTGGTCAGGCATGTCAGTGTTCTCCTTCGTTCGCGGCCAAAGGCTTCGGCAGAAAACGAAGCGGATGCGGGGGCGGTCCCGGTTTTCTTCCGGGAAAATCCGGTGCGTGTGGATTGTGGCAGGACACGCAATCCTGTTTCGTGATCGGTCCCATCGCTCGATTCCAGTAACCACTCGTCCGGCCATGGGCCCCGGCATCCCAATCGCGATAGGTCGGGCCGTGACAACTGCCGCAGAGAGCAGTGCTCTCAGTTAGTTTCAGTTCGCGGCCATCGCGCGTCTGCAGCAGCTCCAGATTATTTTCGTCGTGGCAATTGTAACAGAGGTTATTGCGGTTATTCCGGCCGTGCCCCATGACGATG
>DASXIK010000267.1:0-6093 GCA_036498025.1 Chthoniobacterales bacterium | reverse complement strand
CCTGTTGGCGAACTCTCCCATCTTGGCCTTTTCACCGGTGAACCGCATCAACGGCCAAATCGCAAAACCAAGTTGCATGCTCAAGACCACCTGGCTCGCCACCAGCAATTCGGTGGTTTTGCCTTCCCCAAAAATACCGATGATCAAAACGGCCGGAATAACCGCAAGCCCCCTGGTGATCAGCCGGCGGAGCCAGGGCCGCAGCCGGATGTTGAGAAATCCTTCCATGACGATCTGTCCGGCCAGCGTGCCGGTGAGCGTCGAATTTTGCCCGGAAGCGAGCAAGGCGATGGCGAAAAGGGCACTGGCAAAACCGACGCCAAGGAGCGGACTGAGCAATTTGTAGGCGTCTTGAATTTGCGCCACATCTGAGTGACCAGACCAGTGGAAAACAGAGGCGGCCAGAACAAGGATGGCGGCGTTAATGAACAGGGCAAACATGAGAGCGCCGGCGGAATCGATACTGGCGTATTTAATGGCCTCTCGTTTGCCACTCGGCGTCTGCTCAAATTTGCGCGTCTGCACGATGGATGAATGCAGATAGAGATTGTGCGGCATGACCGTGGCCCCGATGATGCCGATGCCGATGTAGAGCATTTCCCGGTTGGTAATGAGCACCCGACCGGGAACGAATCCGAGGACAATGCCGACCATCCCCGGTTTCGAAAGCACCAGTTCAGCGGCGAAACACGCGGCGATGGTGGCAATCAGCGTGATGACCACCGCTTCGATGTAACGAAAGCCTCTCGTCTGCAGATAAAGCACCGCGATCACATCCAGAGCCGTAATCACACATCCCCAGACGAGCGGCAGGCCAAAGAGAAGCTGCAGAGCGATGGCCGAACCGACCACTTCCGCAAGATCGCATGCGGCGATGGCGATTTCGCAAAGAACCCAGAGAAACCAAACGGTCGGCGTCGAGTAATGGTCGCGGCAAGCCTGGGCGAGATCACGCCCGGTAGCCACGCCCAGCTTGATGGACAAATGCTGCAGGAGGATGGCCATGAGGTTGGAAATCATGACCACGGCCAGAAGGGCGTAGCCAAACTTCGCGCCCGCGGCCAGATCGGTGGCCCAATTGCCCGGGTCCATGTAACCGACAGCGATCAGGTAGCCAGGTCCAGAGAAGGCCAGCAGCTTTCGCCAGAAACCCGTGTGGTGGGCGACGGCGACCGTGCGGTGAACCTCGGGCAGACTGGGTGCCCCGCGTTGCAGACGCCAGCTGGAAATGGGATCGGACATTCCTGTTCTTAGGCGAGCCTAAGTTATTTAGTCTTTATTCTTATTTTAATGATCGTCAATCTTTTCTTTTGTTGACTATACTCGTGGCCGCTCTTAATCTGGGAGCATGCGCGGTAAGAAATTACGCTCCGCTCTGGGAAGCTCGGCCGCGGTCGAGGATTATCTCGAACGCATTCTTGAGCTCATCGATTCCAAAGGCTACGCCCGTGTTGTCGATATCGCTTCGTCCCTGCAAATCTCCCAGGCCAGCGTGACCAACATGGTGCAGCGTCTCGGCACCGAGGGCCTGCTGAAATACGAAAAATATCGCGGTCTCGTCCTGACCGCTGCAGGCGAAAAACTGGCGCGCAACATCGCCCATCGCCACCGGCTCCTGACCGATTTCCTACAGCTCCTTGGTCTCAGCCCTCGCGTCATTTATCACGATGTCGAAGGCATGTAGCACCACATCAGCCCGCCTACCCTGCGCGCTATCGAGGCGTTGACCCGGCAGTTGCGCCGCCGCCCAGCCCTGCGGGCGCAGTTGAAGGTCGCCGCAGCCTAGAAACGGTTTCAGGCGGAGGATCGATGCCGGTTAGGCATTCACGGTTTCTCTGGGGAGCGCACGCGCCTCGCGTGCTGGCGATGGCGCCCTCGCCATCGCGAACTTTTCCCTCTCCTTCAGCGCCCTCTTGACCGGAAGTTGGTTTCGGCGAGGCGCCCCCGCAACGCGGGTGAAGGAGCGGCCGGGCTTTCCAACCGGCACGCGAGGCGCGTGCGCTCCCCAGACATGACACTAACTAATCTGAAGATCGATGATCTCGCCGGGGCGGCAACGCACCGTCAGTTGAATCGGGCGGCAACAGACCGTGCAATCTTCGATGAAAGATTGGTCTCCCTGGGAGGTATCGATGCTCAGCGGAAAAACTTCGCCGCAATGAGGACAGGCCACATCGCTTTCCGAGATCAGTTCCATCAGACCGTCATCTCAAACGGCTCGCTCCGGCTGGCTGGCGCTCGCGCCCTGCGTTTGCGCGGATTCCTTCAGCTTGCGAAAATTCAATTGCTTCACGCGCCGGCTGTCCGACTGCGAAACCGTGACCACGTAGTTCTCGATCTTCACCTGCTCGCCTTGTTTGGGCAGATGGCCCAGCAGATGGGTAACGTATCCGCCAATCGTGCTCACATCCGCGCTATCCAATTCCAGCCCCGCCATGTCCTGCAGCTCATAGAGACCGAGGGCGCCATCGACCACGAACTCGTCCTCGCTGATCTTGCGGAATTCCTCCTTGTCCGTGTCGAACTCATCCTGGATATCGCCGACCAGCTCCTCGAGCACATTTTCCATGGTCACCATCCCGACGGTCCCACCGAACTCATCCACCACCACGGCCAGGTGAGCGTGTTTGCTCAGGAAAAGGTTGAGCAACTTTTCCAGTGACATCATTTCCGGCACGGGCGTGAGATCCCGCCGAATACTCATGAGATCAGGATGCGAATCGCGCATGAGCGGAACCAGTTCCTTGATGTGCACGAGGCCCACGGTGTTATCGAGGTGCCCGCGGCAAAGCGGAAATCGGGTGTGGCGCGAAGCCAGTGCCTTGCTCACGTTCGACTCAAAGTCTTCCTCCAGGTCCAGGTAAACCACGTCGCCGCGCGGCGTCATGATATCGCGAACCACGCGACGGCGCAGATCGAGCGCGTTGACCAGAAGGTTGCGACCGAGGGGCGAGACTTCATCGGATTTCTCGCTCTGATCGAGAATAAAACGCAATTCCTCTTCACTGTGGGCCAGTTCCACGCCGGAGGCCGGCTGCAAGCGCAGCAACTTGTGCAGAAGAAAATTGGATGACTTGTGCAGCACCCAGATGGCGGGTTTGAAGAGAATGTAGAAGCCGCGCAGAGGCTGGACAAGCCGAAGCGCGGTGGGCAGCGGATTGGCGATGGAAATGTATTTCGGCGCCAGCTCGCCAAAAACGATATGCAGGAAAGTAATGCCGATGAAGGCGAGCGCGACCGAGATGGAGGTAATGACGGCATGCGAATGAAAACCCGCCACGCTGAAAAACGGTTCGATCATTTTTTCGAGGAATTGCTCGCCGATCCAACCCAGCGCGAGACTGGCCAGAGTCACACCCAGTTGCGTGGCGGAGAGATAAGCGTCGAGGTGCGAGCGCACGTGCTTCACCAAATTGGCGCGCAAATTCCCCTCTTCGATGAGCGCGTCGAGCTGGCTGCTTCGAACTTTGACGATGGCGAATTCGCAGGCCACGAAAAAGCCGTTGAGGAAAACCAGCGCTCCGATGGCCGCCAGTTTGCCGATAATGACGAAGGCGGTGTCCCAATTCTGGGCGACAGCGTCAGCCAGCGGCGCCGCGGAAATGAAGAGTGACGACAAAGAGTTCATGAACCCGATGCCGGCGGGCCATCCGTTCCCGTTACCGGCAAAAGCCTACCAGCTCGATTTCGTTACGCCAGGAATGAGACCCTGAGACGCGAGCTCACGGAAAGTCAGGCGTGAAACCTTAAAACGCCGGATAAAGGCGCGGCGCCGCCCGGTCACCTGGCAACGGTTAACCACCCGGGAGGGGCTGGCGTCCCGCGGAAGCTGCGCCAGACCGGCATAGTCCTTCTTCGCCTTCAGCTCAGCCCGCACGGCGGCGTATTTCTTGACCGTCGCGCGTTTGCGCTCGTTTCGATTAATCCAGGACATTTTCGCCATAAAGGAAGGCGGATAATAGCGGTCCGCGGGCATTTTGCAACCCGTTTCTCCAGCCCCCCGGTCCCCGAGACGGCTGGCGGCCAAGGCACGAATCTTGCCCTCCCCCAGACTTGATTGACCGTCTGATACCCCTGACCTTGCTCCTCCCTCCTGGCCCACCGTGATTTCGCTACACCGCGTCCAATTTCCCAACTCCAAGGCGGACCTGCTGCAGGCCCTGGAGGAATCGCTGGGGCGCGTCATCCAAAAGACTGAATCCTTCGTCACCATCAGCGCGCGCGTTTTTCCATACCTCGACGAAATTGCCCTTAATTTCGACGGCGCGCAGTTTGACGCCCACTTGCCGGCTCTGCCCCAGCCTGTCGGTCCGACCAAGCAGGCGTGCGAAGCCGCTCACGTGCAGATGAACGGACGGCGTGTTTCTATCGGGGGCACTCCGCTCAATCTGGAGCTGAGCGCGAGCGATGTCATTTTTCACCAGGGCCGCGATGACAAGGGGGAAGCTCTGCTCATCGTGCAGAGTGTTCGCACCGGCCATTTTGTTCTCTCCATCGCCAAGGCGGAATTGGAGAAAGCCGTTCGAAAGCTTGCTGAGCGTGAAGCCTCGGGGCAGGGAATCACCGTCGAAGAGACGCAGCTTTCCCTGCGCGCGCGCGGCCCGCGATCCGTGGCTGTGGAGGTTCGCCTGCGAGCCCGTAAACTTCTCTTCCGCACGAACATTGATATTTCCGGGCACGTGGAAATTGACGATCATTTTCAGGCGAGGGTCTCCGGCATTAAGTGCCGCGGGGAAGGCACCATCGGCTCGCTCGCGTGCAAGGGGATTCAGCCGCATTTGCAACGTCTCGAGGGCCGGAGCTTTCCCCTCACCTCCCTGCCCTTTGGCGACATCAAACTGCGCGACGTGCGCATCACCGTCGCCGACGCGGTGGAGGTTGCGGCTGACTTCGGGTCAGCCGGTTAGGGCTTTCGGGAATTTGAGCCTTTTCCGGGGATTGATCGTCCGCTATTTACAGGGGCATGGTTGGTCACGCGAATTGCCTTTGCAACGGGTCTCGGAACAGTGACTTTTCTTAGCCCATGACCACGGATACGCTGCGCACGGTGCCGCTCTTTGAGTCGTTAAGCGACCAGGAGGCTGCTGAGCTGTGCCAGCTGCTGGAAACGATGGAATGCGCGCCCATGCAGGTTCTTTTTCGGGCGGGCGATGTCGGCGGCGGCATGTATTTGATCGAGCGCGGGAAGATCAGCATTTCCGTGGACACGGCCGACGGGCATGAGATCACGGTGGCGGAGCTGGGTCCGGGCGAGTTTTTCGGAGAAATGGCCATGCTGGATGGCGAGCCGCGATCGGCTCGCGCCACCGCGGTTGAGCCATCGACTCTGGCCATTCTTTCACGCCAGCATTTTCTCTCGTTTGTCCAGGGGAATGCCAACGTCGCGCTGGAGATGCTAAGCGCGCTGGCGCACCGGCTGCGGCGCACGGATGAACTCTTGCGCAGCCGCGTTTCGCGCAACGTCAATGAGGAAGAAGCGGCTCAGCTCACCTTTGGCGACCATGCGGCGGACGTGATCGCTTCGTTCGGCGGCAGTTGGAAGTTCATCATTGTATCGCTCGCTCTTTTCCTCATCTGGGTGGTGTCCAACACCATTCTCCTTTCGCGGGAGCCGTTTGACCCCTATCCGTTCATCCTCTTGAATCTGGCTCTCAACATGATTACGGCCCTGCAGGCGCCCATCATCATGATGTCGCAGAACCGCCAGAGCCATAAGGACCGGCTGCGCGCGGATATGGATTACGCGGTGAACTTGAAAAACGAGCTGGCCTTGCACGAGATCGTCCAGCGCTTGCAGACCCTGGAGCGGGATTGCTTGCGGCTGACCGCCGAGAAAGCAGCCGGCAATCCGCCCTAGCTCCAGCTCCATCGATGAAGTTCAAACTGCTCGCCTACATCGGCGCATGGCTGGTGGCGCTGTTCGCGACCGATCCCAGCCTCCGTCTCTGGGCCCTGGTTTACATGTTCCCCCTCGGCTTGTTTACTTTTTTCTGCCCGGAGCCACGAGTGGGCCCTTGGACAATTCTTCTCGGCGTCGGCGCCATCTACGCCGCGCACGCCGTCTTCTTCTTCCGCGCCCGCACGACCCAATCG
>DASXIK010000266.1:0-4467 GCA_036498025.1 Chthoniobacterales bacterium | reverse complement strand
CTTGTCGGCCGAGCACACCTCGCGTTTTCTGGTGCCTTTTCTGCTCTGGCTCGACCCACACATCTCCCTTTCCACCATCGCTGCTGTCCATGTGATCGTGCGCAAGATGGGTCATTTTAGCGAGTACGCCATCCTGGCGGCGCTTCTCTGGCGTGGACTGCGCGGAACTTTCACAACAGTCAGCGTCGGCCTGCTCACCATGGCCACGTTCGTCCTGGCCGGCGTTTTTTCGGCTTCGGACGAGTTTCATCAATCGTTCGTTCCCTCGCGCACGGCCTCCCCTCGGGATGTGATGATCGACTGTATGGGCGCGCTCTTCGCAATTGCTTTGTGCGCGCTCTTCGCGGCGCGCCGGGAAACCCGGCCCATCGCGGCGAAGGCCAAATCGGCGACCTGAGGGAAATTGGTGGGCCTGGGAGGGCTCGAACCTCCGACCCTGCGCTTATCAAGCGCATGCTCTAACCAACTGAGCTACAGGCCCGCGGGAAGTGAGTATTATAGAGAGTTGCCGCGGGCGCAACCGAATCCATGATCCCGGACCCGGCGCCAGGGGCGCGCTCATATTTAGGACAGCCCGATCCAGCTGGAGGCGGGCTTGGGCGACGGTTGGTGGAACGACCTCTCCGACGCCGAATTTCCCTCTTTAGCGGGATGGGCTGGCTGCCGGAGAAGCACTGGCGGCCGGGGTGGGGGAGGCCTTCTTCTTGGGCTTGCTCGAGGTGCTCTTCGAGGTTTTGCTCGCGTGTTTTTGGGACTTGTGCTCAGTCGTTGTGGTCGCGGAAGTCGGCGCCGGCCCGGTGATAAAGGAGTCCTTTCCGGCTTTCTCGTATGGATTGGCATCGGGGTTACCCGTGAAGGTGTTGCCGCCGGTGGAGGGCACGCTCGCCGCGGGACCGCTGCCCAGACCAGATTGACCGCCGCCGGTGCCGCCGCTGGAGCCGCCGGTGTTCCCGGTTTGCGCCTGTGCAGTGGCGCAACTCAGAATCGCGCCGCAGAAAATAGGAAAGGCAAATCTTGTCAGTTTCGTTAGGGTCATAGGTTTTTCGAATTCGTCGTCTGGATGATGGATGATGTTGACGAAAGGTGCAATCCCGCCGTTCAATCTCTTATGGCTGCATCTGCATCCCTTCGCCGGCTTCTCGCGCGCGCGATCGATTACGCGGGCCTTTTCCCTCCGTGCAGCCTGGATCTTTCCCCGGCATTGGCCAACCAGGCGAGCTATGTCGGCTGCGCCGATTCCTGGATGCTCTCAGCTTTTGTGCTGCCAGCAGCCCGCTTCGGTGAGGTGGAGAGCCATCTCGCCGCCTTCGATCCCGCACATCCGCTGCAACTTTCGGCCCTTGGCGCCAAGAAGGAGAGCACCGGCGACTTCATGATCGAGCTCAAGGAAACACACCGGATCCTGCAGGCGTTTGCGGCCAGAAACGCCGGCCGCGCTTCGCTTCATCAGCTGGAGATGGCCCTGCCCAAAGATGCCGATGCCGCCACGCTCAACGAGGCGCGCGCCATCCTGGTGGGGGCGGACTGGCAATGCTTCTGGGAAGCGCCCGCCGATGCCGCCGAGCAGACCATCGGTTTGTTGTCGGACCATAATGATAATGTCAGTGCGGGCCAGCGCGGTTTTGGTTTCAAACTTCGCACCGGCGGGGTGACCGCAGACGCTTTCCCGACTTCTGCGCAAATCGCGCGCGCTCTGATCGCGGCCGCGCAGAATCAGGTCCCGATTAAGTTCACTGCCGGGCTGCATCATCCTGTCCGGCAGCACCGCGAGGAAGTGCAGACACGGATGCACGGATTTCTCAATGTGCTCGGGGCTGGCGTCCTGGCCGCGCGGCACCGCTGGAACGAAGAACAGACGGCGGAGATGCTGGAGAGTGAGGATGCCAGTCTGTTTGGCTTTGATCAGAGTTCATTCCGCTGGCGCGAGTGGCAGGTGCAACACGATGAAATTGAGCGGCATCGTCAGCTGATTACTTCTTTCGGCAGCTGCAGTTTCGACGAGCCCCGCGAAGATCTGCGCGCCCTGGGTTTTCTTTAGGCGTCCGCGCGATGGAGGGGCGAGCTCCCGCGAGTCAACCCCCTGCTTCCTGCTTTCCTCATGCCCTGAAACATCCTACCTTCTCACTCCACACATCATGGCCTTGAAATCCTTCATTGACGTTCCCGTCGGTTCGCATTTTCCCCTGGAGAATCTCCCCTACGGGGTATTCCAACCGCGCGACGGTGCGGCGCGAATCGGCGTCGCCCTTGGGGAGTTTGTCGTTGATCTCTCGGTGCTGGAGGAGCACGGGCATTTTCGATCCGCGACTTTCGGAGAGACGGGCGTTTTTGCTGAAGCCGCCTTAAATCGGTTCCTGTCGCTGGGGCGCCCGGCCTGGAGGAGCGCGCGAAAAATTCTGCAGCACCTTCTTTCGGCCGAGACGGCCACGCTGCGCGATGACCCGAAGGTGCGATCGCTCGCCCTGCATGCGCAAAAGGATGTGACCATGCAGTTGCCCGCGCGCATTGGCGATTACACGGATTTCTATTCTTCGTATCATCATGCGCATAACGTGGGCACGATGTTGCGCGGGCCAGAGAATGCGCTCATGCCCAATTGGAAATGGCTGCCAGTGGCTTATCACGGCCGGGCCAGCTCCATCGTGGTCAGCGGCACGAACGTGCGCCGGCCTCGTGGCCAAACCAAGGCGCCTGATGCCGCCGCCCCGGTTTTTGGACCGTCCCGCAGCCTGGATTACGAGATGGAGGCGGCCTTTCTTATCGGGCCGGGAAACTCGTTAGGCGAACCCATTCCCATCGAGCGGGCCAGCGACCACATCTTTGGCCTGGTGTTGATGAATGACTGGAGCGCGCGCGACATCCAGGCCTGGGAGTACCAGCCGCTGGGGCCGTTTCTGGCCAAGAATTTTTGCACCACTATCTCGCCGTGGGTGGTGACGCTTGATGCCCTGGAGCCTTTTCGCAAGCCGCTGCCGCCGCAGGATCCGGCGCCCCTCCCGTATTTGCGGGCCCCGGATGATTTCACTTTTGATATCCAACTGGAGGCGCACCTGCGCACCAGCGCCATGAAGGAGACTCACCGGATCACGCGGACAAATTTCCAGAATCTATATTGGAGCATCTCCCAACAGTTGGCCCATCACGCCGTGGGCGGATGCAATCTGCAACCGGGGGATCTTCTCGCCAGTGGAACCATCAGCGGGCCCACGGAAGAATCGCGCGGTTGCATGCTCGAGCTGACCTGGCGTGGGGCCAATCCGCTGACGCTGCCCAACGGCGAAACGCGCAAGTGGCTGGAGGACGGCGACACGCTGGCCATCACCGGCTGGGCCGAGGGCGCAGACTATCGAGTCGGCTTCGGCGAGGTGACGGGCCGCGTATTACCCTGCGACTGACGCGCACACCTCTCGTCTCGCAGCGACACGCCACCATTTTCTCGCATGCGCTGCCTCAGGATGATTCGAAGAAAGTATGCCGCAAAAAGCCTGGCCGACCCGCCTCAGGTTTTTGGGCGGTCGTCCATCGGGTTCGGTCTTGGGCTCCAGCCGCCGCGAACATTAATGGCGTTGCGTGACTTCAAGTCGCGGACCTGAACCCGCTTTCGGGCGGGTGGGGCCTTTCCTTTTGCACTACTTTTCGGCATGCGGTTTACCTCCCTTTGAACTGATAAAATCTTAACGGGAAACCCAGCGTCGGGCAATCACTTTTTAGATCGGGTTCTGACGCGGGGACCTCCCGCTGATGTCATAACCTGAATGGCACGAAGTTGATGCAGCTTCTCCAAGACATGTAGCCGGGTGTTCGCGATTTCTGCTCGACAATTGGGCGGCATATCTGAACGCTGGGAGGATGGGTCGCAGAACTCATTTTGGCTTGGCCTTGGTTTCTCTGGCGCTTGCACTGGCCGGGTCTGCACTGGCCGCGGATACACCGGAATTCACGGCCACGGAAGCGGCCAAACACGTGGGGGAGACGGCCACCGTCACAGGCAAGATAGAGGATGCCTACCAGGCCAAGGGTGGAAACATTTTCCTGAACATGGGTGGACGGCATCCGAACGAAACCTTCACCGTGTTCGTGCCGGCCTCGGCGGCAGCCGAATTTAAAGACGTCAAAGTTTACGACGGCAAAACCATCAGCGTGACCGGGAAGATCCAGGAGCATAACGACAAACCGGAGATCTCCGTCGGATCGGCTTGAGATCACCACCAAGGGGGACAGTCAGCCTGCTGCTTCCCCGGCAGCGTCCGTTTCCCCGGCGGCTTCGCCATAGAGCAGACGCACTGGCCTCCGAGGCGAGCAGCGCGGGAAAAGATTGCCACGGCATGGATGCGGCTGGCATCTTGCTCGAGTGAACCGGGAGCTACTTTGAGGGCGCGCATTCTGCATGTTGACGACGATCCGGACATCCGGCTGCTTATGGCCGGATCGCTGCAGGAGCTCGGCTACACCGTGGTGACTGCGGGA
>DASXIK010000265.1:0-2925 GCA_036498025.1 Chthoniobacterales bacterium | reverse complement strand
AGGAAATCGTGAGCGCCTTGATTGGCAGATGCCCGGTGAAGGCACCGGGAAGACAATCTTGAGACAGACGATCCTTTTTCTTGTCCTTTCGCAGCGATTAAAAAGACTCAATCCTGACCCGCAATGGCGCGTCGGTAATTGTGGGGACAATTTTAATGCGCACTGACAAAATCCCCGCGCTCTCGAATTCCGAGAGCGCGATGACGGAAGCTGAATTCAACCGGTTGCTGGATGCCGTGAGGATGGCAATCGAACCCGCTCTGCGGAAAGAGCTTTTACGACACCGGCCGGCCTCCGATAAGCGGTCGCAAGCGGTAAACGACCAAATGCCCTGGCCGCTCATTCCATTTCCGGAGGGCTGGCACTGCGCCAGCTAGCCGCGCGCGTTTCTTCATCGCTCCCCGTCAGTTGCACCCAAAGCACGGGCGTGATCCCGCGCGTTTCGGTTAGTGGAGAATTTGCGTTGGACCGATCAAGGCAATACCGCAAAAATGCAGCGAACTCGCTGATGCTTTCCCGGGAAGCTTCTACCCGCGCCTATCAGGACTACTGGGTAAATATGGCTGAGTTCTGGTTCAAGCTCGCCCGGCATGCAGAAGAGAAGGAAGGTGCCGTGGCCGGTCATCAAGACGAGGCCGACAAAGCAATGTTTGGTGGGCACGGCTTGCTAACCGCGCGGCGCTCATTCAGCCCGATCAAAGATTTGAAATTCTTGGAAAGCGTGGAGAGAATCGAACCCTCATATTCAGCCAGGAATTCCCGTTCAAGCAGCTAAGTCTCGTAAACCTGCGCCCCTCCGGTCAAACTGCCGTCCCTTCCTGAGGTGGCCCCAATGAAGCGGCGCGAGTTCATCGCAGTTCTGGGCACGGCGGCCGCGTGGCCGCTTGCTGCACGGGCGGAGCCCGACCGCATGCGGCGGATCGGTGTGCTCATAGCGACCATGGACGGTCAGGAAATGCGGGCTCGCCTCGCAGCGTTCCAACAGGCGCTGCAGCAATTGGGCTGGACCGACGGACGGAACCTTCGGATCGATTATCGCTGGGCCGAAGGTAACGCCGACCAGTCTCGAAAATACGCGACGGAGTTGGCCGCGCTGGCGCCGGACACCATCTTGGCCGCTGGAGGATCGGTCGTCCCATCCCTGCAACAAGCAACCAGCACCATACCTATCGTGTTCACGCAGACGCCTGATCCGGTGGGCGCCGGGTTCGTTGACAGCCTGGCGCGACCGGGCGGCAACGTTACGGGTTTTATGGGGCTCGAGTACGGCGCGGGCGCCAAATGGCTGGAACTCCTGAAGGAGATCGCGCCCGCCACCAATCGAGTGGCTGTTGTTCGGGATCCCGCCGTATCCGCCGGCCTCGGTTTTTTCGGTGCGATCCAGGCCGTAGCGCCCTCGCTCGGTGTGGAATTAACACCAATCAGCATGCGCGACGTCGGTGAAATCGAGCGTTCACTTGCAGCCTTTGCGCGCTTCTCCAAATGGGGGCTTGATCGTGGCCGGCAGCGCGCTGGCATACGTTCACAGCGATCTGATCTTTACGCTGGCGGCGCGGCACAAATTGCCCGCGGTGTACTTTGCACGCTCCTTCGTCACCGAAGGAGGCCTGATGTCCTATGGGGCCGATTTTATCGATCAGTACCGGCGCGCGGCCGGCTATGTAGATCGCGTCCTCCGAGGCGAGAAGCCGGCCGACCTGCCGGTTCAGGCGCCGACCAGATACGAGCTGGTCATCAATCTGAAGACTGCCAAGGCGCTCGGCCTCACGGTACCGGCGGCGCTGCTCACACGCGCCGATGAGGTGATCGAATAACCCCGCGCGTGACGCCGTGCGTGTCGTTCGAAAAATTATCGACGCCGATTTATTGTCAGCGGCTTCCCGCTCGAACGAACCGCCGCACCGGAACGCTTCTTAAAATCCAGTTGATAAAATTCAATTTAATGGTGCCGGCGGATTGCGAACCTACATGCGCCTCACGGCCTCACCGTTTTCCGTGAATCACAGGTGCATTCCCATGTCCAACACCTCCGTAAAAGTCGCTATCGCATTGTTCATGATCCTGACCCCAACCGCCGCTTCATTCGCGCGCGGCGGACACGGCGGCGGACACGCAGGTCTTGGCGCGATGGGAGGATTTGCGCGGCCTGCTGGTTCGGGGGCAATGGGAAATGTGCCGATCAGTGGAATCGCGCGCGGCCCGGCAAACGCCGGCGGATTGAACAACGTGGCGGTCGATCCCAGCGGCGTGGGCAACGCTTCCAGGATGGCTCCGCTTCCGGGGCCGCACATAGCGGCGCCTGCGATCCCGCAGTTCAACTGATGCGAAGAGTGTTCGCAACACCCTGAAACAACAGCCCCCGCTGTTGGGCCGAAATCATGAATGACACGCAAGGAGCCGATGACATGAATGATCATGATAAATGGATCAGCTATTCGCATTGGGGAATGTTCCCGACCGGAACGAAATAGCCCACTGCGCGAAATCGGAAGGTGATCTCCCGTGCAGATTGAGTTTCCGCCCTGCCCGGGCCGCTTTGATGGCGGCATGCCCGCGCTTACCCTGCGCGCCGGCATGCCGCATCACGAAGACCCGTAGGCTGGGCCTGCGGTGCAGCGCGGACGCCAACTCGTCACTCTTCTAGTTTTGTGTCGTTTGAGCAACGATTGTTCGGTTTCTTCGATGAGACATGCGTTTTGACTCCACAGGGCGCCGGACGGCCGCCTAGAATAAATCTTAAGGGGTGGCTGGGTAATGGTCGGCGGAGTAATCGCACGCTTTGCTGCAGAGAGGCCGCCTTCGGGCGGTCTTTTTGTTTACGGTTCCTCATCAGTTGCGGCTGTGTGTGTTCAATCCGGCGAGCGTTAAAATGAAACAGGAAGAAGCCAAACGCCTGATCATCCTGGAGTGGGACCGGTGGGTCCA
>DASXIK010000264.1:0-3356 GCA_036498025.1 Chthoniobacterales bacterium | reverse complement strand
GTTGCAAGCACGGTCTTGGTTTTCGACATGGTTTTCTCCCTGTTGGCGCAGACTAAAGGTGCCAGCCTCAAAACAATGCGGCTTCGGTTTTATTCCCGAAATAGGCATGAACGTCGGGAATTTTTCAAGCGGTCTATGGCTGGCATCGCGGCGATACTAGCCATAAAGTTCGGGAGGGCAGTGACGGACCGGTGAATGCTGCGACGAATTCTCCTCGCTGCCGTTGCGGCCGCCACCGTTGGCTTCGCGACGTTCTGGTGGCTGACCATTCCGGCGGTTGTCCCGTCGAATTTGTTCCCGGCTCACACGCCGAACCTCGCCAACGGCCTTAACGCATTCAATGCCGGAGGGTGTTCCTCCTGCCATGCCGTGCCCGGCCAGCCCGACCGGTTGAGGCTCGGTGGCGGCCTCGCCATACCCTCGCCGTTCGGGACCTTCTACGCGCCGAATATCTCGCCCGATCCGGCCGACGGCATCGGCCGATGGACCGAGGCCGAATTCGTGGGCGCGGTGACCAAAGGAGTCTCTCCGGCCGGTTTTCATTATTTCCCGGCCTTTCCCTATACCTCTTACGCGCATGCCAAAGTCGAAGACGTCCGCGACCTCTTTGCCTATTTGAAAACGCTTCCCGCCGTATCGGGCAAAGTCCGCGATCATGACGTGCCGTTTCCATTCAATGTCAGGCGCAATCTCGGGATCTGGAAATTGCTGTTCATGGACGAAAAACCATTCACTCCGGATGCCGCGCACTCGGCGCGCTGGAATCGCGGCGCCTATCTCGTCAACAGCCTTGGCCATTGCGCGGAGTGTCACAGCCCGCGAAATTTCCTTGGCGGCATTGTCGCGGCCCAACGCTTTGCCGGCGGGCCCAACCCCGAAGGCGAGGGCTGGGTTCCGAACATCACGCAAAAGGGACTCGGCGACTGGAGCGTGAACGACATCGCTTCTTTTCTCGAAACCGGCGATATGCCCGATGGCGACAGCGCCGGCGGCTCGATGCGGCGCGTGATCAGGAATACATCGCAGATGAGTCCGGAAGATCGCGCAGCAATGGCGGAATATCTGAAGTCGCTACCGCCGGTGCAGGGCCCGACGCCGCCGAAAAAGGAAATCAAGGACGACCACAAGTCCTGATCGAGGGTGCGGACTCGCAATCCAACTCCGTGATCTTTGGACCACATTACGGACTCATGGCAGACAGCGCGCGAAATGCGCGGGGCAGGGACCGCAGGTGAAGATGTGCAGGCATCCTCACTCCGCCGTTTTTTGAGCATAGTTTAGCAAGCTCCCGCGCTGATCAGGCGCGCCTTCGGTGGGAGAGCCACTGACCGTTGACTTGGATCAAACGTGGGCCTTTGGAATTGTGTGCAGAAAAACACTTCACCAAGTCCGGGAGGTTTTGACCTAGGTCTGCTTTGCTCTCGAACCCGGACATTTCCCAATGCCGTCGGCATGTCTTAAAGGTGCCCACCACCCGACCATGCAGTGCAGCAAACATCACCCTCACTCGATCCCTCGTCGATATAAAATCACTCATTGCCATTCCCGTCATCAGTGAGCGCTGAGCGCATCGCGTAGACGGCAATTGCCGCTATGAGAGCCGTGGCAAAGAGCCCGAAAAAGGCAATTCCGATCGCAAGTGCGCGCGTCAACGCCTGCCTCGGGACCAGATCGCCGTAGCCAATCGTGAGGCCGGTAATGAAAGTGAAATAGACCGCATCCCCGAAATACCAGCCCTCAACAAAACCAGTCAGCAACCCCAGGGCAAGCTGAATCGCCAGAATGGCATGGCCGAGCGCCGCGAAAAAGCGCCGCCGCAGCGTTTTCGGTGCCGGCGGGTTCATGTCGTGACGACCTCCGTAAGGGGAGCGCTGCAGAAGTGGTGCAGCTCTACAACGGATCGAGGCAAAAAATTAGAGCGAAAACCTTCAAACCGGAACAACGCGGGGCAAAGTCAAGGGCAAGAAAATCTCGCACACTGCTAGTGCGCTGCCTTCGGGCTGCATCGAGCGAGGTCCAGGGATTAAACTCTCTCATTCCATCGGCCGGTCAAACGGATCCCCGGCATTCCAGCCTTGGCACCCGCTTGCATTGCCTGCGGCCGAACAGATCGCCACTGAGACGGTTATGAGCAGAGGGCGAACCGCTATCGCAGTTCCGCCGTGGCCAAACGAGCGTGACCGAGATAGGGTCGGCCTTGAACATTCGCTGCGGCGCCAGGAAAATTGCCGCGACCCACGCTCGCCTATGACACTGGAGCTGACCATGCACAGGATTGCATTAGTGATTGCATTCTTGGTTGGATTGATCGCACCGGCGTCGGCTCAAAAGGCCAAGATTGAGGCCGTCAACGCGAAATGGATCGAATTCTTCAACAAGGGCGATTTTGCCGGCGTTGCATCGCTCTACACTACCGATGCGACCGCATTCCCGCCCGGCTCTGCGATGGTGCAGGGCGCAGCCGCCATTGGGGCAATGTGGAAGAGCCTGGCGGAACAAGCTAGCGATCCGAAAATCACAACCGTGGACGTCAAGCCGCTCGGTCCCTCCGCGGCACGCGAGATCGGGACCTTCAGCCTGAAGACCAAGGGCCCGACACCGCAAGAAGTGACTGGGAAGTATGTTGTGGTTTGGGAAAAGGTCGGAAATGACTGGAAGCTCGCGGCCGATATTTGGAACGATGGCAAGTAAGTCGCTGGCTTCGATTAAATGGTGGATAAGATTGAGCGAGCAGGGCGCCGACGGCTGGCGACAAACCAGAAATCTTCAACGGCTTGGGTCATGTTCCGCCGAATCAGTGGATGTCGGCGGTTCGATCCCGCCGCCTACCACCGCCGGGCCGTGCCATTTGCGCGTATCAAACAGCTGGTCACCTGCCGGTCGCAGTAGGTCAGGCATTTGTTCTGACCCGTCCCACCGGAGGGGTTGGCACATCTGCCCAGGCAATTGGCGGCTTGATCCTCACACCGCGCGGCTGTCACTGCTTCCGCCGGTGAGTTGAGGAGCACTCCGGCGCCGATGACGGTGATCGCGAAGAAAAGGTGCCGTGCCATGGTCGAACCTCCTGAGAAAGGCGAGCGGGCCACTCTAAATCCTAACCTCTCGACGAGGCTAAACCTACTTTTTTCCGATCAGGCCCTTGGGCGGCGGTTGGCTATTGCTGGTCGAGGAGGAGGGCGGCGCTGTCTCGCCGTTCATCGCGTTTATCAGTCCACGCCTAACTCGCGCCGAACGCCTTGAAGGTGATGATGGTGTGGGTGCCCTGGATGCCGGGGATGACCTGCACCTGCTCGTTGACGAAATGGCCGATGTCGGTGTCCTTGTCGACGTAGAATTTCACCAGGAGATCGTAATGG
>DASXIK010000263.1:0-4943 GCA_036498025.1 Chthoniobacterales bacterium | reverse complement strand
GCGCTCCCCCAACCAAGACAGAGCACGACCACGCTTCTGCTTTTCGACCCACGAAACCGCTTCGAGTCAGGTCGGAAGGGCGAGGGCCTCGGAGAGCGCCAGGGTCCGCTTCAGGCGCACCCCTCTGTCTGTCTGCTCCACGATGCCGCATTCATTGGCGGGATCATGCTCGAAGAACAGAATCCATTGCCGGGCGGCGGCCTCCTCTAGAAACTGTTCCTTTTCCTTGAGCGTCACCAACGGGCGCACATCGTAAGCCATCAACCAGGCTAGGGGAATATGGGCCGCGCTGGGAAACAGGTCGGCGCAATAGAGCACCGTCTTGTTCTCCCAATGAATCAGCGGCAGCATCATGGCCTCGGTATGCCCATGGACGAAGCGCACCTGCAACTCGGGCAGGATCGCTCCCGCGGGCGCCTCTTCGACAAAACGCAGCCGGCCTCCTTCCTCCAGCGGTAGGATGTTTTCCTTCAGGAAGGAGGCGCGCTCCCGTTCGTTAGGCTGAAGCGCGGCCGCCCAGTGTGCGCGACTGCTCCAATAGGTGGCCTTGGGAAACCGCGGATGAATGGCGCCATCGGCTTCCCGGTAAAGCGCGCCGCCGCAGTGATCGAAATGCAGATGAGTCAGGAACACATCGGTGATCCCTTCAAACCCGCAGCCCGCCTCATTCAATCCGCGCTCCAGGGAGTCGCGGTCCTGTGGATGATAATGCCCGAAGAATTTGGCGTCCTGTTTGTGGCCCATTCCTGTGTCGATCAAAACCCGGCGGTCGCCTTTTTCGATGAGGAGACAGCGCATGGCCCAGGTGCATAGGTTTTGCTCGTCCGGCGGATTCCTCTTGGCCCACAAACTCTTGGGAACGACCCCAAACATGGCGCCGCCATCGAGCTTTAGATACCCCGCGTTAATGACCGTCAGTTTCATGACCGCTGAACTCTAGACGCGGATGACGCCGGGGAAAACGTTACGGAATTTCGATCGGGACCGCGGCTTGGGAAAGGAGCGCGGCAAAGCGCGGATCCCGCCGAATTTCATCCCAGCCTGGATCAAACTTCAGTTCCGCCTCGGTAGGACCGCAGGGCACGCTCACGATCCCCAGTTCCTCAAAGGCCCTGTCGGCATCGCCGATCCATGCATGAATTTGCGCATCCACGGCGGCGTACAAGGGACCATCGACCGCGTCGCGGTCCAAGGGGGCCAGCTTCTGCAAGGCCTCGCTCTCGCGCCGGGCATCCTCTTTGCGGTCGAGACCGGCATCGATCACTGCGATGTCCATAATCAACTGCGGGTCGTTAGGCCGTTGTTCCATTTCCGGTAAAATTCGTTCCCGCGCGGTTTGCCACCACCGGCGAGCGCCTTCCCGGTCGCCGCTGGCGCGCGCAATCAATCCCTGGCAAAAAGCGTAAGCATGACTTGCCTGGATGGCCTCCGCAGGAACCCTGGCGAGGTCCGCCCGCGCCTTCGGGTAGTCCCGTTGAAAGCGCGCGATGCGCGAGAGCAAGTAAGCGCGCTGCGCTTCGTCCAGGCCCGACTTTTCCAAGGCAGCCCGCGCTTCCTCAAACTTTCCCGTTTTCATGAAAATCTCGCCCTTCAAATGCCAGAGGAATCGCCCCTGCGAGGCCGTCACCTTCATGGCTTCATCGGCAATGCGATTGGCCTCGTCGAACTGGCGCACCGCGATGTACGTTTCCACCAGTTCGTTGGCGATAAAGGGATTGTTCGGATCGAGTTCCATGGCGCGATGTCCGTCCCGGATGGCGTCGCTCCATTGGCCCAGCCGCTGCTCAATCAGTGCGGCCATCTCCAGAAATTTCGCCTGGTCAATTGGCGCGCCCGCCGTGGCCGTCAGTTCCTCCCGCGCTTTTTCGAAATCGCGCAGCCCATAAAAATAAAACTGCGCATTGGCCAGATGCGATTCCGGCAGGTCCGGCCGCAGACGCAGCGCGGTGTCGGCCGCTTCTTTCGCCTTGGCCAGACGGCCGGGCGTCATGTCACCCGAATAGCGGTAGGCATAGAGATGCACTTCCGCGAGAAGACAATAAGCCAGGGCGAACTGCGGATCGCGCAGGAGCGAGGCCTCCAGCAGCTGCGTCGCCCGCACGTAGTTATCCTGAAAAAATGATTCCTTGGCCTGCAAATAAAAGTCGTAGGCCAATAGATCCTGCGTAGGCCTCGCTTCAATCGCCGCTTTCTCGGGCTGGGAGAGGCGGGCGCGCAATTGCGCAATGATCGCTTTCGAGAGCTCGGTTTGAATGGCAAAAACGTCGCCGGCCTGCCGGTCGTACTGCTCCGCCCAGACTTCGCGCTCGCTGCGCGCGTCCACCAACCGGACGTTCAAACGGATTCGCTCACCCGCCTTTGGCACACTTCCTTCCAGCAGAAAGGAAACGCCCAGGGTCTTTCCGATTTCGCGCGCATTGGTAATGGTCCCGCCATAGGCGAGCACGCTCGTCCGGCTGATAACTTTCAGGTCGGACACCTTGGCCAGGTTCGTGAGAATATCTTCCTGGAATCCGTCCACGAAATAATCGGTGTCGCTGTCCTCGCCCACATTGGTGAATGGCAGGACGGCGATGCTTTTTCCCGCCTGCTCGACGGGCAAAGCCTGCGTGGAACCAGCCGCCTCAACCGGCGGGCGGCGCTCGCGCACCGGCCGGACATAAGAGTAGATCAGGATCGCGGCAAAACAGACGAGCGCGGTGATGCCGGCGAGCAGAGAAATCTGCACGCGCCGTTTTTCCAGAAGCAATCTTTGCACTCGGTAGGCCCTCTCGCCCTGGCGGGCCAGCACTGGTTTCCCGTCGCGATAACGCCGGATATCTTCGGCCAGCTCCTCTACCGACTGGTAGCGATGCCCCGGATCTTTTTCCAGAGCGTGCAACACGATGGCGTCGAGGCTGCCGCGCAAGGCGCGCTGGTCCTTCGGATTCTTCGCGGCCAGGCTGGGCGGAACGGGGGGTTGCGCGCACACCACCTCGAGAAGCTCTTCGTGCGATGGATCGCTCGTGGCGAACCGATGCGGCCGTGCTCCGGTTAACATTTCGTAAAGCACCACGCCGAGCGCATAAACATCGCTCACCACAGTGATGGCTTCGCCCCGCGCCTGCTCAGGCGAAGCCGAGACTGGCGTGAAGCGCTCCTTGCCAAAAGCGGTCGCCTCCAGCGCGCTCGCGTGACCGGCCAGTACCTTGGAAATTCCAAAATCCAGCAGCTTCGGCTCACCCTCGCCGCTGACCACGACGTTGCTCGGTTTGAGATCGCGATGCACAATCGAGTGATGATGGGCCGCTTCCACGGCGGCGCAGATCTTGAGAAAAAGCGCGAGCCGCTCTTCCATGGGCAATGCCTTTTGCTCCACAAAAGTGGTGACCGTAACGCCGGCCACGTAATCCATGACAAAGTAGGGCGAACCGTCCTCGCGCGTCCCCGCGTCGATCAGTCGCGCAATATTGGGATGATCCAGCTGCGCCAGAACCTCGCGCTCCGAGCGGAACCGGCGCATGAGCTCTTCGTTGTCGACGTCGCGCCGCAGGACCTTGATGGCGACTTGTTTCTCAAAATAGCCGTCAGCCCGCGCCGCCAGGTAAACCGTGCCCATGCCGCCTTCCCCGATCTTGCGCACGAGCACGTAGGCACCGATGCGGCTTCCGATCTCCGAAACGCGCTCGCGCGGGATGTCGGCGCCGGCCGTCTCCGCACATTGCTCAATCGGATCGGCCCGGTCCTGCAGCAGTGTCTCCGCTTCGACCAGGAGGGCGCTGGCCTCGCTGAACATTTCCGGATCGCTCGCCTGCAGTTTCTGCAAAACCTCGCGGCGCGCCGCCGGATTATCGCACTCCAAGGCCTCGGCCAAAATGGACTTGAGCTTTTGCCAGCGCGCCGGGTCCAGAGATTTTCTCGCAGATCGGGCTGAAGTGGTGGCCATGGGAGTAAGCTTAGACCGTACGCGATAATTCGCGGCGAAGCCAGATTTTCGCGAGGGCCCACTCACGCTTCACCGTGGCCGGCGAGATGCCCATGGCCTCGGCGATTTCCGGAATCGTTAGTCCACCGAAAAAACGCAATTCCACGATTTGTCCCTGCCGTGGATCGACCGCCTCCAGATCGCGCAGGGCCGTATCCACGGCACTCACGTCAATCTTTCGCTGCTCATAAAACTCCAGGGCCTTGTTGACCCGATCGAGGCCTCCCCGTTTTTCCCGCGTCCTGGCAACGGCGTGATTGATCAGGGTCTGCCGCATGATGCGGGCGAAGACCCCGAGAAAATGCGCCTGGTTTTGCCATTTGGGAACCTCCTCATCCACCAGCCGGAGGTAGGCCTCATGCACCAGGGCCGTGCGCTGCAGAGTGTGCTCGGTACGCTCGCCCCGCAGATAATTCGCCGCCAGCCGCCGCAGCTCGTCGTAAATTTCCGGCGTCATCTCCGCCAGAGATTGCCGGGTCAAAGCCGGCGACTCCGGCCCGCTTCCAGCATCCGGCTCCGGAAAAACATGGGCGCTCGCCCGGGTTGTTTCGTCTTTTTCCAACGTGGAAGTCAGTTGAGCAGCGATAGTTGGGCCATTCAACTATACGAGCCACCAGGGGAAGCGTCTAGCGGCAAGCCCTAACCGCCGCCGAAGACCTTCCGTCGTTGTAGGGCAGGCGCTCCGCTTGCCGTTCCCTTGAGGATCATCTACGAGACAGAGATAAGCCACGGCAATCGTTGAACAACAATACGGCGGGAGTGCGTGAACGCGAAGACGTAAATCGCACTAGGGAAGCCGGGAACCGAGACGAAGTCGAGGGTGTCGTGGCAAACACGTTCGAGTTATCTCGCAATCGGGCCGTTGGCTTCATCGATTGGTTAGACTGCACACCGAAGGCTTCAGAATTTGCACCAACTATCGCAACCGCGCAAAAAGCAGCATCGTGTAGACAACAAAAGCAACGTTCGTAAATATGAC
>DASXIK010000262.1:0-1613 GCA_036498025.1 Chthoniobacterales bacterium | reverse complement strand
GAAACTGACATCCGCCGCGCGGGCACGATCGTGGTAATACAGCGCTCCGGCCTGTTCGGTTCGCTCCTGCACACCGAACCAGCCTCCAGCGCCATCGACGGAGTTCAGTACAAGCTCTTTCGCGGCCACCAGGATTACGAGGTGCCCGCCGGGGAACGCTACTACGTCACCGCCATTGCCGTAGGCTCGGACACGATCCTCGTCGCATTGATCTCGGCCCGCAGCATTTCGACGCAGGCTGGCACTGGCCGCATGTGGACCACCCTCTCCTTCAAATTTCCGGCCAAAGTTCTCGCTAACGCCGACAAGGAAACCGTGTTCCGGGAATTTGACCAGTGGTTCATGGCAGAGGGCCACGGCACTACGGCAGCTTCTTCTGCACCTCCTCCAGCCCCGGCGGTGACGGCATATCCCGCCGCCGCTCCAGTGGCCGCAGCCGCGCCGCAACCTGTTGTCGTGTCCAGACCAGCGGCTCCGCGCGATTCCAACTTGACTCCAGGTATGACCCGGGAACAAATCCTGCAAGCGATGGGAACCCCCGAACGTGAAATACATTTTGATCCGCGCGAGTGGATGGTTTATCCGGGCTTTGTCGCCGTGCTGAAAGATAACAAACTCGAATCATTTGAATCTTCGGCGGAGGGCGGCGCGAAAGTAGCCGTGCAATCGGACCCCACTGGCGCGGAAATTTATCTCGATGAACAACTCGTGGGCTCCACGCCTTCGGTCCTCGCCGTCGCTCCCGGAAAACACGCGTTTCGTCTTCACGCCGCCGGGCGGGCCGACTGGTCGCGCCAGGTGAGCGTGCTCACCGGCAGCAACATCACGCTCGCCGCAACCCTCGACAAAAACTGACCCTGCTTCCCAGCCAAACTACTTCCGCTTTCCTTCGGGGCGATGGAAAGACATACTAGCGGCACCGGTTATGAGCGAACATTTTCGCTTCTCTGATCTGCGCGAGTTGCTCGCGAAAGCGAACGAAGAAAAATCCGGCGATCAGCTGGCAGGAATCGCCGCTGCCTCCGAACGCGAGCGCGTCGCTGCGAAGCGCGCCCTGGCCGACCTGCCGCTGATCGACCTACTCAAAAATCCGGTGATCCCCGCCGAAGCCGATGAAGTCTCACGCCTGATTCTCGAATCTCACGATTCCTCGGCGTTTGAGCCCCTCCGCAGCATGACTGTGGGGCAATTTAGGGAGTTCATTCTCGATAATCAAACCACAGACGCGGATTTCAAATCCCTCAAATGGGGCATCACTCCGGAAATGGCCGCAGCCGCCGCAAAGCTGATGAGCAACAAAGATCTGGTCCTCGCGGCCGCGAAGATTCGCAACGTCACGCGCTGCCGGAATACGATGGGCGAGCGCGGTGTCCTCGGCATTCGCCTGCAGCCCAACCATCCCTCCGACGACGTGGGGGGGATTTTGCTGGCCGCGTTTGATGGCCTGACGTATGGGTGCGGAGACGCCGTGATCGGAGTGAATCCCGCCACGGATTCCATCGAAAGCGTCGCAACCATCCTCAAAGCCCTCGACCGGCTGATTACAGCGTTCGAGATTCCAACGCAGGCATGTTGTCTCGCGCACATCACTACTCAATTGGCCTGTCTGGATC
>DASXIK010000261.1:0-4822 GCA_036498025.1 Chthoniobacterales bacterium | reverse complement strand
AGTCCAGATAAAGCATTGACGCCACGGCATCGACTCGCAGGCCATCGGCGTGAAAAGCTTCCGCCCAGTAGAGAGCGTTGTTAATGAGGAAGGACTGCACTTCCCGGCGGCCAAAGTTATAGATCGCAGTCTGCCAATCGGGGTGAAAGCCCTGGCGGGGATCGGCGTGCTCGTATAGCGCCGAGCCATCGAAGTGGGCGAGGCCATGGGCATCGGTTGGAAAGTGCGCCGGCACCCAGTCCAGAATCACGCCGAGGCCGGCGCGGTGTGCGCCATCCACGAAGCGCGCGAAACCGGCAGGGTCGCCGAAACGAGCGGAAACGGAATAAAGACCGGTGGTTTGGTATCCCCATGAGGCATCGAGCGGATGCTCCATCACCGGCATGAATTCCATGTGGGTGAAGCCCATGCCGGCGACGTAGGGGATGAGCGCTTCGCCGAGTTCGTCCCAGTTCAGGAACGTTCCATCTTCGCGGCGGCGCCAGGAACCGGCATGGACTTCGTAGATCGAGATGGGCTGCCGGCGAGGGTCGGCATTGCGCCAGAATTCCAAATGGGCGGCGTCACCCCACTTGTGATCGAGAGGCGCGGCGGTTACTGATGCGTTGGCGGGACGGAATTCCGACTGGCGAGCAAACGGATCGGCCTTTAACGGGAGGCGGCCAGGAGCGGCGCCGCGAATTTCAAACTTGTATGCATGGCCGGAATCAATTTCCGGGATGAAAATTTCCAAAATGCCACTGTCGATCCGGAAGCGCATGACGTGGCGCCGGCCGTCCCATTCGTTGAAGTCGCCGACGACAGAGACACGTTTGGCATTCGGAGCCCAGACGGCGAAATGAGCGCCCTTTGCACCTTCGTGTTGTATGAGATGACAACCCATACGGTCGAACAGCCGAAGGTGAGAGCCTTCGGCCATGTAGTAATCGTCCATCGGCCCGAGAACGGGGCCATAACAGTACGCGTCGGCGACACGCCATTCATTCTCGCCCGCTTTCGCGATATATACCAGCGGCTGATGCTGGCGCAGAGTCAAACGCCCATCGAAAAAACCTGACTTGTTGCGGCGGGTCAACTCGCCGACCTTGCGGCCGCGCGAGAGAGCCGTAACCGTCTCCGCGCCGGGTATGAAGCAACGGGCTATAAAGCTGTTGCCGGTGAAATGAATGCCAAGAACGGCAAATGGATCCGGATGCGATGCCGAGGTGATGGCATCGATGTCCGCGCCAGTGGTTAACGCCTCTGACGTTAAATTGCCGGGCGTTAAATTGCTAGGCCCGGATACCCCAGATTTCGTTGGCATACTCCTTTATTGTGCGGTCCGAGGAGAACCAGCCCATATTGGCTGTATTGCGGATGGCGCGGGCATACCACCCGGAACTATCCTGCCAGACCCCATCGATTTCGCGCTGCGTCGCGTAATAAGCATCGAAATCGGCCGCTACCATAAACCAGTCATGGTCGTAGATACCGGTGACCAGACCTTTGTAGCGATTCGGATCGGAAGGGGAGAAATGGCCTGAGGAGATGGCTTCAAGAGCGCGGGCGAGCCAGGGAGAGCGCTCGATCGGGGTGCGCGGGTTGTAGGCGCCGGATCGTTTAGCGGCAACTTCGTCTGTGGTGAGGCCGAAGATGAAAATGTTGTCGTTGCCAACGCGCTCCTTGATTTCCACGTTGGCGCCATCCAACGTTCCGATGGTGAGCGCGGCGTTGAGCGCCAGCTTCATATTGCCGGTTCCGGAAGCTTCCATGCCGGCGGTGGAGATCTGTTCGGAAAGATCGGCCGCCGGAATCATGAGTTCAGCGGTCGACACGTTGTAGTTGGGGACAAAGACAACTTTGAGCAGACCCTTAATGGAGGGATCATTATTGACCATTTGCGCAACGTCGTTGGCGAGATGGATACAAAGCTTGGCTGCGACGTAGTTGGGCGCGGCTTTACCACCGAACAGCTTCACGCGCGGCACCCAGTGGCCGTTGGGGTTGTCCTGAATCTGTTGATAAAGCGCGACAGCTTCGATGATGTTCATCAGCTGGCGTTTGTATTCGTGGATGCGCTTGATCTGGATGTCGAAGAGGGCGGAAGGATCGACATGAATGCTCCAGTGATCCGCAATCATTGCGGCGAGGCGTTCCTTGTTGGCCTCCTTGACCGCCGCGAAGCGCTCCTGAAGCGCCACGTCGCCGGCGAAGGCATTGAGGTCTTCCAGGGCCTCGGCGTCGTCCATGAAACGGTCGCCGATGGTTTCGCGCAGCAGGTCGGTCAGGGCCGGATTGCACTGCATGAGCCACCGGCGAGGTGTGATGCCGTTCGTCTTGCTGTTGATACGCCCGGGATAGATGCGATGCAGATCGCGGAAAACCGTTTGGCGCATCAGTTCCGTGTGAAGAGTGGAGACGCCGTTAACGCTGTGCGAGCCGGCGAAGGCCAGATTGCCCATACGGACATATTTATTCGAGCCTTCGGTGATGAGAGAGATGTTGCGGATTTGTTCGTCGGTTGCGCCATTCGAGAGCTGGGCTTCGACCAGCAGACGGCCGTTGATCGAATAGACCATTTGCAGGTGGCGGGGAAGGACATGCTCGAATAAGCCGACCGACCAGCTTTCCAGGGCTTCCGGCAGAAGCGTGTGATTGGTGTAGGAGACCGTGCGGCGCGTGATATCCCAGGCGGTGTCGAAATCGAAACGGTGAATGTCTATCAGGAGGCGCATCAGCTCGGCAATCGCGATCGCCGGATGGGTGTCATTGAGCTGGATAGCGGTTTTTTCGGGGAGCGAACGCAGTTCCTTGTATTGATGAAGATGGCGGCGGAGGATGTCCTGCAGAGATGCCGACGTGAAGAAATACTCCTGGCGGAAACGGAGTTCCTGACCGGCCTCGGTGGCGTCAGCGGGATAGAGAACCCGCTCCAAAGCATCTGCCCTGATACTCTCGCGAAGAGCGCCGACATGGTCGCCGGCGTTGAATGCGGCAAGAAGGATCGGGTCGACGGGCTGAGCGGACCAGAGCCGCAGCGTATTCACGCGCCTGGCGCGCCAGCCGACGACGGGAGTGTCATAAGCGCTGGCGATGACGCGTTCGGCGGGCTTCCAGACCCACTTCGAAGTTCCATCAGCATTTTGTACAACTTCAACCGTGCCGCCGAAGCCGACTTCATAGGCGCTTTCCCTGCGCTCGAATTCCCAGGGATTGCCATGAGCGAGCCAGGTTTCCGGCAGTTCGACTTGTGCGCCGTCGGACATCTCCTGGCGGAACATGCCGTTGATGTAGCGGATACCGTAACCGAAAGCAGGGATATCGACCGTGGCCATGCTTTCCATGAAGCAGGCGGCGAGACGGCCCAGGCCGCCGTTGCCGAGAGCGGCGTCGGGCTCAAGTTCAGCGATGGTGTCGAGATCGACACCGAGAAGATTTAATGCAGCCGTAATGTTATCGAGCAGACCGAGATTGGAGACGGCGTCACGCATGAGACGGCCGATAAGGAACTCCATCGACAGGTAGTACACCCGCTTGGCGCCGGCGGCGTAGGTTCGCCGGGTGGAATCCATCCAGTGATCAATTACGCGGTCGCGGATGACAAGGATCGCGGCCTTGAGCCAGTCGTGAGGCTTGGCGACGGTAGCATCTTTCCCAATACGGTAGGCGAGGTGCTCGATGATCTCTTCGGCAAGGGCTCCGGGGTTCGAAGATCGGGGGGTTGGTTTTGGTGCGGTCGTCACGGACTGGGTGGGCATCTCAGATGTTCTATCGGTCACTGAATCCGTTTTGTTCATTCAGAAGCTTAGCGCAGAGACTTCCGTTTCAAACAGTTGGCTAAACGCATTTTAATGACCCGGTTTCTCCTTCGCAGGAACGAAAGCCCAGAAATCCTCCTGTACACGAAGTGCGTAAGAATCGATAAGTTGTTTCACTCGTTCCAGTTGGGCGGAGCGGACAATAAAGCCGACGTGGTGCGACTTGTCCATGCGCCAGATCAACTCAGAATCGTTGTAGGTACTAGTATCGGGATGTTCCTGTTTGGCGAGGGAGACGAGGAGTCCGGCGTAGTCTTGGCGGAGGGGAGCGACATCATAAGGAGAGTCGCCGCCAGCCAGTTCCACTTTGGCCCATTCAGTCCAGAGATTGAGACCAGTAGCGGCTTCGACAAGGTCGGCGACATGGGCGCCGCCGACGCGCGCGGAGGTTTCGAGGAAGTAGAACTGCGGGCCGGAGCCATTGTTTGAAGCACTTAGAATGAATTCGGTGTGAGAAACGCCGTTGACCATCCGGAATGCGCGCATGACTTCCGCGTTCATCGTGAGCAGGTTTTTAGCCGTTGCGGAGTCGCGGTCGAGGATGCGGCTGGTGAAGATGCCGCCATCGTGGGCAACCTCCATGGGCGGGCGGCCGTAGCCGCTGGCGATGGCGAAGCGGATTTCGCGGTTGTAGACGATGGAGTCGACGTGGAAGATGTCGCCTGGAATGAACTGTTCCAGCAGGTAGTGCGACTGCATGTCGCCGAGAGCGTCGGCAGCCGTCTGGAATTCGGTTTCATTGGCGATTTTACGGATCCCGATGGCGCCGGCCATGGAACGGGGCTTGAGGACCCAGGGCGGGGACACCCGGTCCATGTATTCGCGGACGCGGTCGCGATTGAGGGCGTGAACGAAGGCGGGAACTCGAATCCCGGCATCGGCGGCGCGGACCCGCATGGCAAGTTTGTCGCGGAAATAGCGGACCGTGGTTTCGCCCATACCCGGAACGCGGAGGTGCTCGCGAAGAGATGCGGCAAGTTCGACATCGAAATCGTCAAGGGCAACGATGCGATCCAGGGATTCGG
>DASXIK010000260.1:0-1966 GCA_036498025.1 Chthoniobacterales bacterium | reverse complement strand
CATCGGTCTTCTGTGGCGGCACATTCAGTTTGATCGGGGTGTAAACGGTGAGATTGAGATGCTTACCCAGAAGCGCAGCAAGACGGCGATTATCCCCCTCTCTACCGAGCTACGGAATGCTCTGGAAGAGATATTCGAAGCGCGCTTCAAATCGAGCAAGGTCAATTTGGACGATTTTGTTCTCTATAATCCTGAAACGAACCAGCCTTTTCGCGCCCGCGCAAGATTGTACGAGCGTGTGAAATCCCTAGCAGAACGGGCCGGAATTGGCCGCGCCACCCCGCATTTTTTCCGCGACACATTCGCTTGTGACATGCTCGCTCGCGGCGCAAGCATCTTTGATGTGGCTAAGATGTTGGCAGATACCGTGGAGACGATCGAGAAGCACTACGCCAGTTTCGTGCAAGCCGCCCGTGACGCCGCCCAGTTGAAGATGGACAACGGTATCGGAATCAAGGAGCGAGCGAAATTGGCTCAGAGCCGCAGCAAAGTTGCGGTCTTTCCAACTAGCGTTGCAAATTAGTTAGGCACTACTGTTAGGCAAACCAAAAACGTCCGTAACTTATAGAAAATAGGCGGGTGAATCTATAAGCCGGATTCTGTGTGCTGCGTCTCGCGTGCTAACTTGCGTTAGCGGCGATTGGCGCTCCCGGCACCGTGTTTAAGCGGGGCCAGGACTAAACCGACGTAGCGCGATGATCATTCCTCTAGGTCCCGGATCGCTCCGGGACTCAAGCAGCCTACCCGAGGGTCAGAGCGCCGCGTTCTTGCGAACGCGATGCATACGGGCCGGGCCAGCCCTCCCCTCCTATTTGGCCTTGCTCCACGCGGGGTTTTCCGTGCCCCGAGTGTCGCCACCCGTGCGGTGGGCTCTTACCCCACCTTTTCACCCTTGCCAAATGCGCTCGACCGATGGAGGCGAGCCCGCGGTTTTGCCGTGGGCCTGCCGCAGGGTGCGAATCACACCGGCGGTATATTTTCTGTGGCACTTTCCGTGGCCGCGACTTCGCGTTTCGCCTTCGCGGAACGCGCGACGCAACCCCCTGGCGTTACCAGGCGCGTTGCCCTTTCGCCGCCGGCTCTTGCGAGGTAGCGACGATGGGAGTCCGGACTTTCCTCCCGCTGGCCCTCGTCCGCCTTGCGACGGATTTGGCTAGCCGGCGATCATCCAACTCACCCGCCGAGATAATTATACGGCATGAGCGTGGGTGAGGGTCGAGGAAATGCGTCTCAGATTGTCGAGGCGGCGGTCGAGTGAACAAAGTGCAAACCGAAGAGAGATCCCTCCACTTCGGCCGGGATGACTCATGTGTTGGGATACGAGATGCCGATGAGCAGAAATTCTCACGACTAGAACTGCGTCTCCGTGGCTACAAAGGCGATCCGGTGGTCACTTTGCCGGGAGGAGTTTTTCGAAGGCGGCTTCGTCGAGGATGGGAACGCCGAGGGTCTTGGCTTTGTCGAATTTTGAGCCGGGGTCGCTGCCTACGACCACGTAGCTGGTCTTTTTGCTGACTGTGCCGCCGGCTTTGCCGCCATAGACCGCGACGAGTTGCTCGGCTTGTTCGCGGGAGCGGCGTTCGAGGGTGCCGGTGAAAACGAATGTTTTTCCAGCGAACTGCGTGCCTTTGGGCGCCGGGCGCTCTTCTTTCATATTGACGCCGACGGTGCGCAGATTGTCGATCAGTTTGCGATTGGCGGACTCGGAGAAAAATTCGTGAACGCCTTCCGCGATCTTGGGGCCGATTTCGGTGACTTCGAGTAGCTCGTCGGTTGAGGCGGCAGCGAGTTTTTCCATCGAGCCGAAATGCCGGGCGAGTAGCTGGGCCGTACGCTCGCCGACGAACGGGATGCCGATTCCGTAGATGAGGCGCTCGAGGCTGTTCTTCTTGCTCGCGGCGATTTCATCGAGGAGATTCTGGGCAGATTTTTCGGCCATGCGCTCGAGATCGGAGAGCGATTCGAG
>DASXIK010000259.1:0-3521 GCA_036498025.1 Chthoniobacterales bacterium | reverse complement strand
ATCGAATCGGAAAACTGCGTGTCCAGACCGATCACGAGGGCGCCCGACTGCAGCGTGTTCGGGAGGGGCGTGTTGTCGGGAAAGCCGAAGGAAAACCGTTCCCACTGCACCCCGAGGCGCAGGACTCCGAATTTCACCCGCGGAGTCAGAATAAAGCGCAAAGCAGTGTCGTGCTCGTCGTAATCGTCCACATGCTCGCTTCCACGGCGCACGGACGCTTCGCCGACGTAGGTTTCCTCGGCCACGTATTCGCCGGAGGAAAAAATCGTCTTGAACCATGGGGCGCTTGGGGCGCTCGTCGAACCGCCCTCATCAACAGGCAGGGGGAGGCCCCCTCCCATGGCGGCCAAGGCGCAAGACAGGGCAAGCGCAGGAATGAAGAAGTGCCGCCGTAGCATGGTTATTTGCCGCTGGAATCACGCCGGAAGAGGGTGACGCTTTTGGAGATATCTTTCATCATGGCTGACTCGGAGGCGAGCCGCTCCACGCCATGGAGGGAAGCGAGGGCGGCGGAGGAGATCATGTCTCCCCGCCAGACTAACGTCGACGCTTTTCCGTTCACCGTCACCGGCCACACCTGATAGAGCGTGAGCCCGACGTAGTAGCCGCCGCTCGCATAATAAAGAACATCGGCCGCCTGGTAGGGACCATCGCCTCCGCCGCGCGCATAGGACGCGCCCAGGGTCAGCACACCCTGGTTATCCACATCGAGGAACTCCCAATAGAGTTCCCGGGCCGCGCCGGAGGCGCGCCCAATGCCGGTCTGGCCGAGAAAACCGGAAAATTGGCGTCGGATCTTGTCCTGCTGTTTGAGCAGGCCGGCAAATTCCCTGGCTGGCTCAATGGCAGCGCCACTGTGATCGTAGGGCGGTTGCGCGGCCGCGCCCCCGGACGAAAAACTGCGCACGCGATTGCTCAGGAGATTGCTCCAGAAATCGGCCACGGCCGCAGACGTCGCTCCACCCCCTCCGGCGTCGCCGGAAAATTTCTTCGCTTCCTCGCGGCTGAGCTGGAGATCGGAATCCATCTTGGCGGTGGCGTTGACGAGCGACCGAATCGCGGCGTTATCCGGCGCGCTTTTTAATTTGGCAAAATCAGCCGGGCTGGCGTTGCCGCGCACCTCGGAGTGAAGAAAAACCTTCAGCTCGCGATGCTTCAACGGATTCCACTGACGCAACGCTTCCATAAATTGGGCGGGGCTGCCTGGCGCGACGTAACAGCTTTGCACAGAAAGAAAGCGCGACTCGCTCATGGGTTGGCCATGAGCGGTTTTGACATCGCTATTGGCCAGATCGGCCAGGTCGATTTTGTCAAAGACCGAGAAAGCCGTCAGTTCTGAGACCCCGTCGGCGCGCAGGCAAGGCGGAAAGAACAGAAGCGCAAGCAGGACGCAGCGTGCCTGAAGCCACGGCGCTCTGCCGCCGTGTCTGGCGGCGCGATCACGGACGCCCCGACAGAGCGGGGCGGCTACAGGGCGTCTAAGGAAGATTCTTTGAAATCGCATGGTAGCCTTCTACTTATCGCCCTCGCCTCAAGCTTGCAAATGAGCAAGCATCATCGCAAATGAACAGTCCGATGAGTGAACCGGCTATTGTGCTCAGAGATTTGAGCAAGAGTTTTGGGAACGTCGAGGCTGTGCAACACGTTTCGCTGACTATTAATCGGGGAACGATTTTCGGTTTTCTCGGGGCCAACGGCGCCGGTAAGACCACCACCATCAGGATGTTATGCGGACTGACCAGGCCCAGCGGGGGCTCGGCCGCCATCGAGGGGGAGGACGTTTGGAAGCATCGGCACGTGGTGCGCACGAAGTTCGGCTATGTCGCCCAGCGTTTCAGTCTTTATCCGGATCTCACCGTGCTCGAGAATATGCGATTTTTCGGCGGCGCCTGCCGGGTGCCGCGCGCTAAACTGGAACCGCAGATCGGTCGACTGCTGAAGCTGACGGATTTGGAAAGAAAACGCGATGTGCCAGCGGGAAGTTTATCCGGAGGCATGCGGCAACTGCTAGCGCTCGGCTGCGCACTGGCGCACGATCCGCCGCTGCTTTTCCTGGACGAACCGACCTCGGGCCTGGACCCGGTGCATCGCCAGCAGATCTGGAATTTGCTCTACGACTTAAGCAATCAACAGAAAACCGTTTTCGTGACCACGCATTACATGGATGAAGCGGAACGTTGCATGCAGGTCGGGTTCCTTGATCGCGGCCAGCTCCTGGCCAACGCTTCGCCGCGCGAGTTGAAGGGAAGCTTCAAGGCGCGGCTGCTGGAGCTCGACGTCGATCCGCTCATGCCCGCGCTGGCGCGGTTGCGCGATGCTCCCGACGTGCTCGGTGTTTCTCTGCGCAGCGGCAGCGCGCGCCTCTACGCGCCCGACCCCGAAGGTCTCCTCGCCGGCTGGCAGGCGAAGTGGCCGTTCCCCGAGCTGAAATTTTTGGGTCATCGCTGGGTTGAGCCGGACATGGAAGACGTCTTTACCGCTTACTCGCAGCGCTACGATGGCATCTTGAAGAAATCATCATGAGGATTCCCTCAATCGGCGCGGTCGGGAGCGTGGCTTACAAGGAGTTCCTCCATATTTACCGGGATCGCCGCATTCTTATTCTGCTGCTCATTCTGCCGCCGTTTTTCACCATGATTTTCGGGCACGCTTTCGAGGCTGATCAATTAACGGGTGTGCCGGCGCTGCTGGTAAACCGCGATGACACACCGCGCACGCAGCGTTTTCTCGATCTCGTGTTGAAGAGCAAGACCTTCGTCTGGCAACGACAAGCTCCCGAGCGCACGGACGAAACCGACCTGCTCGGGCACCACGTGCGCGGCGCGCTGGTGATTCCGGCGGGCTGGAGCGAGACCCTGGTCAATGGCGATCCCAAGCCGCTCATTTTTTATCTGGACGGGAGCGACACCAACACGGCCAGCGAATTGGAAGGCAGCGTGCAGCAAAGCCTGGCTGATTTTCAAATGAAAGAACGTGACGCCACCGTCACGTCGCTGCCCGGAGAGGTCTACGAATTGGGCGCGAAGTTGCCCGTCGAGGTGCGCAAACAATTCGTTTCCCTGATGGAGCCGTGGTCGCTCGATAACAAAGTCTTATACAATCCCAAGACGCGCTTCATCGACTACGTCGTGCCCGGTATCATCGGTCTGATCCTGCAACTGCTTACCGTCACGCTCATGGCCTGCACGATTGCGCGCGAGCGGGAATCGGGCACGCTTTACCAGTTGCTAGTGACGTCCCTGCAGCGAGGCGAGATCGTGCTCGGGAAAATTCTTCCCTACCTGGTGGTCTCGATGGTGTTGATCGTCATGATCACGGTGGTGGCGGCGTGGCATTTTCAGGTGCGATTTTATGGGATCCCGATGCTGGCTTTGATCTGTTTCCTCTTTCTGCTCTGCTCGCTCGGCCTCGGGCTGCTCATTTCCACCTTCTCGCGCTCGCAAACGCAGGCCATTCAGTTCTCCGTTTTCTTTCTGCTCCCGGTGTTTGTTTTGTCGGGGGCGTTCGCGCCGCTCGAGCAA
>DASXIK010000258.1:0-3720 GCA_036498025.1 Chthoniobacterales bacterium | reverse complement strand
TAGCGCAGGGCGACCATGGGGTCGACGCGGGTGGCGCGGCGGGCGGGGAGAAAACAGGATATGGCGGCGACGAGGGTGAGGAGGCTGGCGACGGCGAAGTAGATGGTGGGATCGAGCGGGTTGACCTTGAAGAGAATGTTTTTGAGCGCGCCGGCCGCGACCACGCCGAGCAGGAGCGCGATCCCGCCGGTGCCGAGGACCAGGCCAAGCCCGAGCTGCCATGCGCCCTGGCTCATGACCATTCGCAAAATGCGTTTGGCATCCGCGCCCAGGGCCATGCGAATCCCAAATTCCTGGGTGCGCTGGCTGACGGAGAAACTCATCACGCCGTAGAGTCCGACCCCGGACAGGACAAAGGCCACGCCACCGAAAATGGTGAAGAGCGTCGCGATCACCCGGTTGCCATTTAAAACCTGGGCATGAAATTGGGCGGGCGTGCCGGGAAAATAGGTCGGGAGATTGGAGTCGAGTTCGGTCACGGCCCGGCTCAGCGCCGGTCCTATGGTGTCGGCCCGGTTGCCGGCATGCGGCCTAACGAGAACCGTGCAGAACTGGGTCGCGGGCGACGCGCCCAACAGCGGCATGTAGAACCCGGCCGTCTCCGTCTGCTGATCGAACGGTCCCTGCATCAGCATGTCCGGGGCGACTCCCACAATGGTTCGCCACGGCTGTTCTTTGCCGGGATTGAAGATGCGAACCTGATGGCCGAGCGGGCTTTGGTTGCCCCAATGTTTCCGGGCAAAACTCGCATTCACGATCGCGACCGGTTGTTTCGCGTCCGAATCGTCGAGCGTGAAATCGCGGCCTTCCATGACTTTCAGGCCGAGCGTCGCGAAATAACCGTCGGAGACCGATTCGAAGTTCCCGCGCGGCCGGTCGCGATCAGTCAGGTAGTTTTGACCATCGATCTCGTATTGGCCGTTCGCCGCAAAGGTCATGCGGAAGCGATCGGTCATGGCCGCGGAATCGAACTGTGAGTTGGTTCGCAACGTGCGCACGGCGCGCTTGAAAAATTCGCGGCGCGAATCTTCGCTCGGATAGGCCGCTTCCATCAGGGCCATGCGGGCGGCGAAAACGCTGTTTTCGTCGTAGCCGTAGTCGAGCTTCGTCTGGTTCCGGATCGATTTGATTTGCAAAGTGGCGGCAATCAGCAGCGCGGCCGTCAGCGCGATCTGTCCGACGACGAGGACGCGAGTGATGACATTGACCAGCCGGCTGGTATTGCCGCGGCCGCCTTCTTTCATCACTTCCGCCGCGTTGTTTCTGGAGCTGAGCAGCGCGGGCAACAAGCCGGAGACGATGGTTGCGACCACGGTGATGATGAGGGTGAAGACGAGAACCGGACTGTCGATGGTGAATTGCCACCAATAGGGCGGAGGAAACGGCGCGGCCTGGACAGTGTGCGCAAACCAATCCACCCCCCAGTAGGCGAGAACGGTGCCGGCGAGAGCGCCGAAGAAAGCGACCACCAGGCTCTCGGTCAGCATTTGCCTAACGAGCCGCCCGCGGGTGGCGCCGAGGGCGCCGCGAATGGCCAGTTCCTTGGCCCGCAATGCGGCCCGGCCGAACTGCATGTTCATCACGTTCACACAGGAAATGGTCAAAACGACAATGACCGCGCCGAGCATGGCCCAGACGATCTGGCGCAGCTGCACGCCGGTGAAAGTGTTGAGCATGGGCTGCACGCTGGCCGAGGTCAGATCTTTATTCGTCTTCGGGTTGTCCTTCGCCATGTTCCGCGCGATCGCGATCATCTCGGCGTTGGCCTGGTCGAGAGTCACACCCGGCTTGAGTCGGCCAATGACCGCAGGGTTGCGCGTATTCGCGCCGAGGAAAAGCTCACCGCGCGGGGTCGGTGGGAACTCATTATAAAGCGGCGTCCAAAGCTCTTCCGAGATCGGGAACTTAAACCCCGGCGGCATGACCCCGATGATGGTGGCGGCTTTGCCATTAATGATAACGGCCTGGCCGACGATGCTCTTGTCGGCATTGAAATCGCGTCGCCAGATGTCGTCGCCGAGAATGGCGGTCTTGGGTGAGCCCGGCTGGTTATCTTCGGCGGTGAAATCGCGGCCGAGCACGGGCGAAACGCCGATCATCTTGAAGATATCTTCGGTGACATACGCGCCGGTGTATCGCTGCGGATTATTGTTGTAAGTGACGTTGATGGTAGAGCCGTTCAGGTAACCTGCTGTCATGGCGAACGAATGCTGGGCCGCTTTCATGTCCTCGTAATCCTGCGCCGCCGGAAAATTGCCGGCACCGAAGTTGTTGACCTGGTCGGTCGCCTTCGGATCAATCAATCCGACGCCGACCAGCTGTTCGGGATGAGGAAAGGAAAACCCGCGGAGCACAATGGCGTTGACCACAGCGAACTGAGTCATGGCGCCGCCGATCCCGAGCGCGAGCACGAGGATGGCGAGGAAACAAAAGACTTTGTCTTTGAAAAGAACGCGAAGTCCGACGCGGATGTCTTGGCTAAAGGTTTCGAGGATCATGATGATGAGTGGGCTGGGATGAGGTTGTGCTGACTTTTCGTTGAATCGTTAAAGCGTTGAAACGTTGAAGCGGCAAGAGAGGACGAGACAAGCTCGTCAGTTCTGGTCCCGTGAGTATGCAACGCTCATGCCATTCAATCTCGTTCGGCGTAAGCCATTGTTCGGTAGTAGTTTATCGCGTGGCTTGGAAAAGCTTAAGCGGCTAAACCATTCCATCGCCGGGAAATAGCCGTCCCAGAAGTGAAACCGTAGAGAAACGACAGCATTCACAGGATTAGCAGGATTGTCCAAAACGGATGCCAGGGGTATTTCTGGATTCGTGCAATTCGCACCTGCCGCGCCGGAGCGTGTCTGAGGCGGGTTATTTGCGGGAAGAGGTTTGGTTTGCCATGACGCCATTGAATATCGCGATCGATTATCTGGCGAATCATCCTGAGCTCGCGGACGAGCTCGGGAAAATTTCCTGGAATGAATGGCGACCGATTTATGAGCAGCGGGGTGAAACCTTTGCCGATGCCGTACGAAAATATCGAGAGAGGGCAAACATTGGTCAGTTGCCGCTGGCTCTGGTCGCTCTCGCGGAGGGCGACGAGGGTCGCCCGTTCGACTTTGGCTCAGGGCAATCAATGCGTGCCCCGGCATTGATTGGGACTGTCTCGTTAAAATATTGCGATCTGGATATTCGGCCGGAGCTGGACCCGTGGTTGGGCGGAGTGTTTGTCGTGCCGGAATGGCGAGGCCGGGGCATTGCGTCGCTTCTCTGCCGGCGCGCCATGGAAGCCGCCGCACGCTTGACGATTTCGAACCTCTATCTTTGGACACATTCCGCCGAAGGGCTCTATCTGAAGCTGGGTTGGCGCGCGATCGAACGGACCGACTATTGCGGGAAGAAGATCGTTATCATGAGGATGACGATTCAGTGACTAATGACGCGAAGCGGAGATGGGGTGGCGTCTGCATCGGCAGGGCTTCATCAACTTTCTCGCGGCACTAACTAATAATCCGGACGGGATCAGAGGACGGGCATCGCGGCACTAAGGCCCCTCCCACATTGAATCGGCGAAAAGGGATCAAAGAAACAATCCTGATGTTTTGAAACTTGACCGCTTTAAGCGGTCAAGTTCCAAGATCACCCGGGGGTGAAGCAGATCACAGATCAGCGATCAGCCAGCAAGACCGTGTGCCAAGTGAGAAGATGGGAAGCTAGCCCCGCCGCAAGCAG
>DASXIK010000257.1:0-11303 GCA_036498025.1 Chthoniobacterales bacterium | reverse complement strand
CGGCGCTTTGAACACGGCGACAGTCGCCTACGCCAAGGCCTCGGCGTGCCGAGGAGCGCCGTGGCTACAGGACCTGGCGGCGGACGCTTTCTGCACTTGAGCGTTGAATGTTGAGCGGCGAGCGTTGAGCGTTTTCCTTTCATCTTCGAAATCTCGTCACATGAAGTTGCCCGAGCCGTCCGCCAATGTCCCTTCGACCAAAGCTCCGAAGGCCGCACTCGTGATGATCGCCGCGGTCCTGGCCGGGATGCTGGTGGTGGCGATCTATTCGAATGTGCAACGCTGGCGGCGTGACCAGATTGAGACCGTGATCGTGACCCCGGTCCCGACGCCGACGGCTACGCCATAGACTAACGAAAGTCTTTGGCGGATTCTCCTCTGGTCGCCAGTGCGCGCGCATATCTCAAGGTGTCGATGGTTTCAACCGTCTTGTCGCGCCGGATGGCTTTGATGCGGGGAAATCGCAGAGCCAGTCCGCTGGCGTGGCGTGAGCTCGGTTGAATGGAATCAAAGGCAATCTCCAGCACCACGTCCGGCTTGACCTCGCGCCGCCGGCCGCGGTCCGCCAGCGTGTTCTGCTTGAAATGCTCTGTTAGTTCCGCGATCTCCGAATCCGTTAGGCCACTGTAAGCTTTCCCGATGGGCAGCAAATCGCCCGTGTTCTCATCCCGCACGGCGAAGGTGTAATCGCTTAGCACCTGGTTGCGCCTGCCATGCCCCAGTTCTGCCGCCACCACCACGACATCGAGCGTGGCCAGTTCCTTCTTGAGCTTGAACCAGAAAAGCCCGCGTCGCCCCGGCGAATAAAAACTCTCGGAATCCTTAATCATCAGCCCCTCGTTCAGGCGGCGCCGCGCCTCCCCGAAGATCCGCTCAATCTCCCCGGCGGAGCGGGCCGGAAAAACCTGGGAGAGCTGGAACTGCGGCGGCAACTCCAATTCGCGCAGAAAAGCGCGTCGCTCGCGCAATGGCGTCTTCAAGAGAGCGTCTCCGTTGCGCCAGAGAATGTCGAAGATAACGAACGCCACCGGCACATCGGCCGAGGCAGTGGCAAAGAGATCCGCCCCTTCACTTTTTCGGCCCAGCCGTTTCTGCAGATCGAAAAAACTGAGCTTCCGTCCCTCGGCAAGCGCGACGATTTCCCCATCGAGAATGAGGTCGTCCCGGAAGCCGGCCGCACGCTCCGCCAGCTCGGGAAATTGTTCGGTGATGCGCCGCAGATCGCGCGAGAAAATTTCCACGCGCTGCCCGCTCCGATGAAGTTGCGCCCTAATGCCGTCGAATTTGTCCTCCACGTAAATGACGGGAGGGCCGGCGGCCGGCGCCGCGCTCTCCCTGCGCTCGCCATTTGCGGAAGGCCGTTCTTCCTGAAAGCGTGCCCAGATCGCTTCCGCCGTCGGTTCCGGACTGGCCAGCATCGATTTGATCGGCCGGAAAACCGACAGCTTCGCCCGGTTGAGCTCCTTGCGCGCGGCGAGCGCGACCGTGGCTCCCAGGTCTCCCAGTAGCATGTTCGCTTCCTTGACCTCGTCGACCGACGCGTCAAACGCCCGGGCGATGGCCTCTTCCACGAGCCCTTCCTTCAAGCCAATCCGCAGATCGCCCGTTAAAATTTTCACCAGGTATTGGCCTTCCCGCGCGGAAAGTTTTTCCAGCCTCGCTTGCAACAGTTCCGTCTTGGCACTCGGACCGCGGGCCCGCTGCAGTTGATCAAACAACTCGCGGGATTCGATCATGCTGAAAGGCTCCGGGCGAGTGCGCCCTTCCATTGCCTCGAAAGCCGACTGGCCGGCATCGCCGTGACTGCTGGCGATTCGCCGGAACTCGGCCTCCCTGATTTTGGTGGCGGCCTGCAGGGCTCGAAAAATAACGGCCCAGCCCACCTGCAGGGTGCGCACGTCCGCTTGGGCAAAAGCGCGGCCGGTCAGGTAAGTTGCGGCCAGGCTCAAGGCTGGCTGGTCTAACGAGCGCAGGTAATCCGACAGCAATCGGATCTTCTCCCGTTTGGCCGGCGTTTGGCCAATGGCCTCGCCAACCTCAGCCAGCCGGCGAAATTCCGATGCGGCAACCGCGGTCGTTTCCCTCTCGGTGGTGGAGCAAGACGAGCCTGCGCTGAGAGAAGCCGAACGGGTCGAGCCGTCGGTTTCACAGATGGTGGGGCGAGACTCCGTCGAGCCGTCGAATTCCCCTGTCGTCGCGCCCCGCAACCTCAGCTCCATTTGATTCTCTGCGCTCAGGGCCCAGGCTTCCAGACCGCGGTCCCGCAAATCGCGCGCAAATTCCGCGGCAAATCCGTGGAGCGTGAGGACGCGTGCGGGCTGCACCAGTTCCACGTAGCGAATCAGGTCCGAGTAATCGGCGTGATCGGAAAGCGCGAAAGCGGCATCGACCTGGTAGCGATAAATGGCTCCGGCATCGACCGCCCAGCCGGTAATCATGGCCACGCGCTTACGCGTGATCTTCTCGAGCATGCGCGATCGATGCGCGCTCGGCGGACAAATCAGGACCTTGCCGGCAACATCGTTTGCCTGGTAACGCGCATACTGGCAAAACGACTGGCCGCACTGCTCGTAAATGCGGGTCATGGCAAAGACGGCGCCATGCAGCATTGGGACAAGGCCGGCGCCATCCAGGGCGCAGAGAATTTCCTGGGCCTTGCCTAACGAGTATCCAAGGAGCACGGGGACATCGCCTTCTTCCAGCGCTTCCCGGCAAAAGGCCACGATCTGCGCTACCACCTGCTCGGTGGGTGGAAGCCGGTAACGCGGCAGGCCGTAAGTCGTCTCCATGATCAGAGTGTCTGCGTGCTTCCACTCAGCCGGCTCGGCCGAGCGGCCGGGCCGAAGCTTGAAATCGCCGGTATAGAGCAGCGAGCCGGCATCGCTCTCCATGAAAATCTGGGCCGAGCCGAAAATGTGACCGGCCGGAAGCAGCGTCACATCCATCCCGCGCAGGGTCTGCTGCTGGCCGAACGGAAGAATGTGTTCGCGCCGTTTCCCGGGCATTCGCGCCTGCAAGAGGCGCGCCGTGCGCTCGGAGAGAACGACCTCGGCGTGGGGCGCAATGTGATCGCTGTGCGCGTGCGAGACAAAGGCAAATGGCTTCGCCGCCGGCGGATCGAGCCAGAAATCCGGCTGCGGCAGATAAACACCGTCCTCATAACGCACTTCGATCACGCCGGAATTTACGCGCAAACCCATCGGAAGAAAAACTTTGCCAGGACGCGGGCTGGATCACCCCTTGGTTGACAGTTTGGCCTGCGTTCTCTTCACTGAGAGCTGGATGAAGGCCCTGCCTCTTTTAATCGTCTTCCTGGTGGCGCTGCTCTCGCAGGGCGCACAGGGCAGGACGGACAGCTCCCCGAGCCCCCGGCTGTTAACGAATCCCAAGCCTTTGCCCGTGGCTCTCGATCCGGATATTCAGTTTCGCAAGACGAAGCTTTTCCTCATGACGGAGCAATCTCCCGATACCGCCAAGGAGAAAGCCACTAAAGGCGGAGGTGCCGGGGGGAACTCGCAGAACACAACCACCGCCAAATCCGCCAAATCCGCCGGCGTCGCCCAGGAAGCCTCCATCACTTTCGAACGCCAGTATCATCTTTTTGGCGCCGTCACTAAATTGGATCAGCACCAGCGCTTCGGGAATTACTTCGATTTCTTTTGGCGGACGAAACGGCCAGCTGACCTGACCGTCCGTCTGGAGTACCGACAGGAGAAATTGCACGCCCACATCCAGGCCCAGGAGATTGCCTGCGGCAGTGTGCACGGGAGCCACGAGACTTCCTTCAAAGTCGTGGGGGACGATTACTTCGACGGCGGCCGGGTGGTCGCCTGGCGCTGCCTTCTTTTGGAAAATGGCCGTATCGCCGCGGAGACCCGCTCCTATTTGTGGGAGTGAAAAGGGTTGACTGCGCGTCTCCCAGAGTCTGGGATTAAGTTCTTCAAGCCCAGCCAGTCGCGCAGGCACGAGATAGGCTAGTTTGACAGTGACCCCGTCAGTCTAGTATTCTTAATAAGGAAATTGTGCAGTCGTCGATTCAAGTAGGCGTGAACGGTCCAACTGTTTGGGTGCGGGTGGAAGGCAAGGGGAGCTTCCTGAACAGTGGAAACCTGAAGGAGTTCGCCCAGGAAATGGTCAACCGCGGATACCGCGAGTTCGTGATCGATCTCCAGGACTGCGTCATGATGGACTCCACCTTTATGGGAACCATGGCCGGCTTGGCCCTGCGCTTAAAGGAACTCGGGCACGGTCACCTGCACGTCGTGCATTGCGGAGATCGCAGCCGGGACTTGCTCTCCGGACTTGGGCTTGATCAGATTTTCAGCATTCAGTCGAACGGAACCCAGGCGCCTGAATGCCAGGACGTGGGCGCGCCCGCCGAGCTCAGTCCGGCGGAGGCGGCCAAGAAGGAGCAGGCGCAAACCATGCTCGAGGCTCATGAGGCGCTCTGCCAGGCTTCGCCCGCCAATCTTCTGCGCTTCAAGGACGTTCTCGATTATTTAAAACAAGACCTTCATCACGAGACGATCACGAAGTAAACTGGCCCATCTCTCATGTGGCCGAACCTTCCTCTCGTGCTTTTGCTGGCGTGCCTGGCCGGCTGGTTTCTCACCACGCGCTGGCAGCGGCAGCGAATCCGCGCCCTCGAGCGCTCCAAGGAAGAAATCCAGGTGGAGGAAACGCTGGTTTTCGATTTTCTGCACGGCCTCGGCGAAGCCTTCACCGAAACCATTCGGCCTAACGATCTGCATCGCCTCATCGTGGAGGGCGCCACCCGCATCCTCGACGCGCATGGCGGGGCGCTCTACCTGGTCGATCGCACGGGCACCAAGTTGGTGCCCGCCTTTATTTCCAAGGGTTGTCCTCCGCTGGTGGAAGTGCCGCCCCACATCCTGCAGCAGGCGACGGTTACCCCGGTGGCCGTCGAAAGTTATCTCCGGCTGCACAGCATCATGGCCGGCGACGGCTTGATGGGCCGGGTCTGGCAGGCTGGACAGCCTGTTTATCTCAACGAGTTTTCCGAGGTCCCCGAGCTGGCCAAATTGCGCGACAGTGCTCTTTCCACCGCTGCCGTCATGATCGCCCCTCTGCTTTACGGCAAACAGAACCTGGGCTTGCTCGCCCTCGGCAACGGTCCCATGGGCGCCCCCTTCACCCAGAGCGATTTCGTGGTCTTTAAATCGATCTCGGAGCAGTCCGCCTTCGCCCTTTACAACGCCATCATTTATTCAGAGGCGAACGAAAAAAAACGCCTCGATCACGACCTGGAGATCGCGCGAGATATCCAGCGCATCTTGCTCCCGGCAGAAGCGCCCGGCATTCATGGATTTGAAATCAGCGGGCTCAATGTGCCGGCTCGCCAGGTCAGCGGCGATTATTTCGATTACATCAAAGTCGATGACGATCGGCTGGGCGTGGCCATCGCCGACGTTTCCGGCAAAGGTGTGCCCGCCTCGCTCATCATGGCCATCTGCCGCAGTGTTCTGCGCAGCCAGGCGGCGCAAAATCCCTCGCCCGGCGACGTCCTGCGCAGGGTCAACCGGGCGCTCTACCCCGATATCAAGGAAGACATGTTTATCAGCATGGCCTATCTCATTATCGATCACGCCCGCGGCAACCTGACCCTCTCGCGTGCCGGGCACGATGCTCCCATGCTCTATAAGAGAGCCACGCAAACCGTGTTCCCCTTGAAGCCGCCGGGAATGGTCCTCGGAATTGACAGTGGCAGCGTGTTCGATAGGATCACCACCGACTTCAATGTCCCGTTGGAGCGCGACGATTGCCTCGTCCTCTACACGGATGGGGTGACCGAAGCACTCGATGGCGAAGGAATGGAATTCGGCATGGATCGCATGATCCAATCGGTCCGCGCCAGTGCCTTGCAAGGGGCCTCCGCCATCGTCACGCGAGTCATTGAAGACGTGCGTAACTTTGCCGCATCGCAACCGCAACACGACGACATCACTTTGATCGCCATCCGCAAGACATGAGAAAAATTCCCGTCAGCGAAAAAAACGAAAATCAGCCGGAAGCATCACCGCCTCCGGCGGACCGCGCCGCCGCGGAGGGCGATGATCCGACGTCCGGTCTTCAGGCCGACCTCGACCGCTTTCGCGATCTCGCCCTGCGCAGCCAGGCCGATTTCGAGAATTACAAGAAGAGATCCGCCCGCGAGAAGGAGGACGCCATCAAGTATGCCAATACTTCGCTGCTCGAGCGGCTCCTGCCCATCATCGATAATTTCGATCTCGGTCTTTCCGCCGCCCGCGCGGAAGGCGAGGCCTCCCCCATTTATGCCGGCATGAGCCTGGTGCTGAAACAATTGAACGATTTCCTGGTGGGCCAGGGTCTCCAGCCCATCGAAGCCGTCGGGCAGAAGTTCGATCCCAACCTCCACGAAGCCATCGCGCACCAGCCGAGCGCAGAAGTGCCCGAAGGCGTGGTCATCCAGCAAACCCGCCGCGGTTACCGCTTCAAAGACCGCCTCCTCCGCCCCTCCAGCGTGGTCGTCTCCAGCGGCGCTGGAAAAGTTGGGTGAGAAGTGAATAGTGATCCGTGAGAAGTGAAGGGACGCAGCTGCTCAATGCACGCCTAACGATTTGCCTGCTAACTTTTCACCATTCATTGTGCCGCCCCGCTGTCATGCTGACCGAAGTGGAGACATCTCTCACCATTGGTGCCGTAAACGCGGGTGAAGGAGCGGACGGGCTTTCAAATCCGCGTAAACCTGCGCTGAGCGAAGTCGAATCCATCCGCGGTTAAACAAAATGGCCACCACGAAACGCGATTATTACGAAATTCTCGAGGTGGAACGCACCGTCACCGACGACGCCATCAAGCGCTCCTACCGGAAGCTGGCCGTCAAATTTCATCCCGACAAAAACCCCGACGACCCGCACGCCGAGGAGAAATTCAAGGAACTCGGTGAAGCCTACGACGTCCTCATGGACCCGGAAAAACGCGCCGCCTACGACCGCTACGGTCACGCCGCTTTCGCCCAGGGCAGCGCCGCGCGCGGCGGGTTTCACGATCCGTTCGACATCTTTCGCGAAGTCTTCGGCGGCGGCGGCGGCATTTTTGAAACATTCTTCGGCGGCGGTGGTGGAGGCATGGCCGGCGAAGACCGGCATCGTGGTTCGGATCTGCGCTACGACATGCAGATCGCACTCGAGGAAGCAGCCTTCGGCGTGGAAAAGGAAATCGAGGTGCGCAAGCTCGACACCTGCGACCGCTGCAAGGGCAGTGGAGCAGAGGGCGGTTCGCGCACCATCAATTGCCCGACCTGTGGCGGCCGCGGTCAGGTCATCAGTTCACGCGGCTTCTTCCAGGTCTCCCAGACCTGTCCGCGTTGCCGCGGCGTCGGTCAGATTATCGAAAAACCGTGCCATCAATGCGAAGGCGAGGGCCGCGTGGAGAAGCCGAGCCGTATTAAGTTAAAAATCCCCGCGGGCATCGCCGAGGGTTCGCGCCTGCGCTCTTCGCAGAATGGCGAGGCCGGCATCCGCGGCGGGCCCCGTGGCGATCTTTACGTTGTCATCCATGTAAAGGAGCACCCCATTTTTCAGCGCGATGAAGACAACCTCTACTGCGAAGTGCCCATCGCCTTTTCCCTCGCGGCTCTTGGCGGCGAGGTGCCCGTGCCGACATTGGAAGGCAAGGCGCACGTCAAGATTCCCGCGGGCACGCAGAGCGGCCAGATGTTCAAACTGCGCGAGAAGGGCATGCTCAACGTCAACGGGCGCGAACGCGGTGATCTGCTCGCGCGCGTGATTGTAGAAGTGCCCACCCGCCTCAACGCCGAGCAACGCCAAAAGCTCGAGGAGTTCGCCAGTCTCTGCGGCGAGGAAAACGCTCCCATGCGCAAAACCTTCTTCGACCGCGCCAAGGAATTCTTTCGGTGAGGAAAGAAAAGCACCAAATCCCAACTCCGAAAGCTTTGAAAGCCCGGCCGCTCCTTCACCCGCGTTACGGCGCGAGCGGGCATCCAATCTCCAGAGAAGCTTCAAATTTCAATATCCAAAAAGCGCACGAATAGTTCGCCTGTGTAGCTTGGTGCTTGGATTTTCATTTGGAGCTTGGAGCTTTCGCTTTGAAGGAGCGACGCCTTGCTTTCGTCGTCTGAAACGCTAGAAACACCGGCATGAGTGACGAAACCGTTCCGCCAACGCCTCCGTCCCTGCCGCCTGCGCCCGATTCGGCACCTGCACCTGCAACGGCTCCTGCTGCTTCCACTCCCGCGCCGACTCCGGCTCCGCCACCACCGCCACCTGTCATTCCCACGGCCCCTCCCACCGCTCCCAGTGCCCTTTGGAGTCTCATTCTCGGCATCCTGTCCTTTCTCTGCGGCGGATTCATCACCGCGATCCCGGCCATCATTTGCGGGCATGTCGGCCGATCAGCCATTCGCAAATCGGGCGGCGCTCTCGGCGGCGGCGGCATGGCCATGGCCGGCCTCATCCTCGGCTACGTCGCCTTGGTGCTGAACATTCTCATCGTTCCGGCCATCCTCATTCCCGCCTTCGTGAAGATCCGGCAGGAAATGCGCGAGCATCGCGAGTCTGCTTCCGTCGATCGCAGTTCCCCGGAGGGCAAGGAGGTAGCTGCGGCTGACGGGAAGACCCGGGTGACCGTCCCTGAAAACTGGAAGGACCTCCCCGAGCTGAACGCAAAGGCGTCAATCCAGGTCGGCGACGAAGGGAAAGGGCAATACCTGATGGTTCTCTCGGAAGCCCAAACAGACTTCGACGGCATGACGCTGAAGAAACATCATCAGCTGACGCGTGAGGCCATGCTCAAGAAAATGACGAACAGTTCCGCCACCGAACCCACGTCCGTCACGATCGCAGGGCACGACGCCTTGCAGGATGAATTGAGCGGCACCCAGAACGGCACCAACATCGTCTTCCTTCATACCACCGTCGATGACGGCGAATATTTTCATCAAATTCTCGCCTGGACGATCAAATCGCGCTGGGACCAGCACAACGCCGAGCTCCGAAAAATCACCGAAAGCTTCCGGACCGAAGAATGAACCCTGTAGCGGCGATCTATGACCGTCGAAATTCACGGCAGAGAACAATGACGAAAGTGGGAAAATGGAATTCCGGTTGCTTCCTAGCTTCCTGGTTTCCTGCTTATGCATGCTGGATGCGAAGTCCGTAGCATGCACAGCATCTTCTGACTTGAGCGTTGGACGTTGAGCGTTGAGCGTTGGGCGTTTGCTTTGTCCGCCCAATGCATCGTTTCTACATCCCACCGGAAAATTGGAACCCCTCCGCGCCCGTGCTGCGCGAGTCGGAGGTCCACCACGCCCGCGATGTCCTCCGCCTGAAACTCGGGGAGAAAGCCGTCCTGTTTAACGGCCGTGGCCGCGAGATGACGGCTGAGGCGTTGGAGATCGGCCGCGCGGAGATTCGTTTCCGCAAACTGCACGAAAGCGAGACGCCCCCTTTGCGCTGCCGCATCACCCTGGGGCAGGCCATTCCCAAGGGAAAAAACATGGACCTGATCGTGCAGAAGGCGGTGGAGATCGGTGCGGCCGAGATCGTGCCCCTCATCTCCGAGCGCACCATCGTCGATATCGACCCGAAAGACGCCGCCCAGAAACAATCGAAGTGGCAACAGGTGGCCATCGAAGCGGCCAAGCAATGCGGCCAAAACTGGCTCCCGGAAGTCCGCCCGCCGCAAAAGCTCAAAGACTTCTTCGCTTCTCCTGTAGGGGAACCTGTCAGCTTCCCGTCCCCAAACTCCGATCCGCCAAAGGACGGATCCGCCGTGGCGAACCTCCGACTCATCGGCTCCCTCCAATCCGACGCCCAGCACTTGAAGAAGATCCTGACCGGTTTCTTGGATGAGCACGGCGACCGCCCAACAAACGTCCTCATGCTCGTCGGCCCCGAGGGCGATTTCACTCCCGCCGAGTTGTCGTTAGCCAGAACTAAGGGTTGCCAGCCGATCACGTTAGGCCCGATTATTCTGAGAGTAGAGACCGCCGCCATCTACTGCTTGAGCGTCCTCTCCTACGAATTGCTGTGATGCCGCCGGGTCGCATTCCCTTCCGGCAACGTCACTGATTGAATTGGCTCCAGAACAGGAAGAGTTCGGGTCGTTCGTAGGCGCTGACCTGTGCATTGACGATCACAGGAACAGTTTCCGCACGCACGCCCCACGTTGTTTGCAGCGCATAGGTGGCCTGCGCCGCCCAGACGTCGTTGTAGGTGGCTTCATCCCAACCGGCGGCGTCGTCCGGCGCCGGACCAAGGTGGGGAGGGGTATCACCAGGTTGCACCCAGGAAAACTCCCCCACCAGCCAGACCCGGTGCCCGGAGTGAAGAGCTCCGGCCATGGCCTCAAGAACAGGCGCGATCGGGTTGATTGCCCGCATCCGCTCCCGCGCAAGATCGTAGCGGTGCATCTTGTGGACTTCCAATTGCGGCAGTGTCATCCAAACGGCCGGCCCTTTGTAATAACGATCGAAGCTGACGCCGAAATACCATGGAGCAACGACGATGACGTCACCGGCAGTCGTTCTCTTCTCCAGCTGAGCTGCGATCAGATCGATGTTCGTTTGACGCATGTGCGCCATCTGCCATACAGGCATGAAACTAACGTAACCAATCACCCCGGCCAGCGCCGCGCTTCCCCAGTTTTTCCACCACCGCCAGGGAATCGCTGCCCAACCTCCTTCAAACGCGACCGCCATTAAGCCGATCAGGGCGACGTAGTACCATGAGCGCGGCGGGTAACGCAAAATCTTCAAGAAAACAAAGCAGCCAGGCAACGCGACCAGCAGCGCAATGAGGAAGTACAAACTCGCGTCGCGGCTGCCATTTTGTTGTGGCGTTGTTCCACGAATCTGAGCCGCCGCGCCGGCGCCGATCGCACTGACGGCCGCCAATAACCAGACCCAACCAAGGACAGGGGCGCCCCACGCCAACGTTTCAAACAACTTCATTTTGAACATGGAAAACGTGAAATAGGGGAGAGTAATGATCCTGGTCCAATCTGCGCTTCGCAGTACCGGGACGTACGGAAGGAGCGACGCCGCGGCGATTGCTCCCAGGCCCAAGAGGAGGAGCACGCGCTTCCAATGCCCTTTTCGCGCAGCCACGGCGGCGCCCGCCATGATGAGGGCGAAGAGCAGCACCGCGTTGAAGTAGAGCGTTTGCACGCTGCAAATCGCGGCCATCGCCGTGAGCCCGATCGTCCACCAACTGGGTGCGTTTACCACTTTCCAAATCAGACTCGCAGTCACCAATATGAGCACGGTTCCCATTCCGTACCCGCGGATCGAGGCAACCCAT
>DASXIK010000256.1:0-9901 GCA_036498025.1 Chthoniobacterales bacterium | reverse complement strand
ATCCTGGCACAGGCATATGCGAATCTTCGCCGCACGGGTCCGCCATGTCGTAAGGCGATTCCCATGTCTCCTCGATCCGGGGAATGACCTGCCGGCGAATCGGGTCCTCCGGGTTCTCCCGCGGAATGAGATTAAAAAAGTGCGGCGTTACCGCCAGCGCCAGTTTGTCCCCGGAAAGGAGCACACCACTGCGCTCCTCGTCGCTCAGAACCAGATGACGCTCCAGTTGCGCCAGGGTCGTCACCCGGTTCTTCATCTGCCATTTCCAGTCGTTCCAGAGTTCCGCCGGCACCTCGGGCCAGTAGCCCGGTGCATGCGAGACGAACTCTTTTCCATCCACCTTCCCTGCGGCGAGAGTGTGCATTTTCGTTGTAAGGACGAAAACGTTAAGGCCCCTCAAATTGGTGTCAATGCAGGCACCTGGCCGTGCGCTACGCACCCCGATGTGAGGGAATTTCTGGCCAACTCGGGCCCGATCGCGCCTCTACGCTGCCAGCCTGGAGGGACACGGGCCGTCGTGTCCCAAAATATTTGGGCGCCGACGGCGCGGCGCCCTCCAAATGCGGTCGAATATTATTTCACCGTCACCAGCGTCCCGACCGGAATCTCGGCGAAAAGTTTGCGCGCAAAATCGCCCGGCAGACGAATGCACCCGTGCGAGGCGGGGTAATTCGGGACCACTCCTTCATGCATGCCAAAGTCGAGGCAACTCAAACGCATGAAATAAGGCATCTCCACTTTGTAGATGGTCGAGCGATGACTCTTCTCCTTGTCGGTAATGACGTAATCGCCGGGGCGAGTGGAATATCCCTGCCGTCCGGTTGAGCAAACGCTTGTCATTACCGGCACTCCATCCTTCCAGAGTTCAGCGCGTTGATTGGCCAGGGAAATTTCAATGTGCAGCTGATCGGGCGAGGGACCGCCGCCGAGCAGAATTTGCGTGCACTGCCAGCTCCCTTGCTGCGCCGCCAGGTAAAGCGCCAACATTTTGTAACGACCGGTCGCCCGGTTCCGATCCGCTCCCGCTTGAAGCAGGCCGCGCACATAGTCCGGCTGGCCCACCCCGGCCGCCACCATCAGGACAGTCACATTCTTGTCTTCCTCGATGTAGGCGCGCAGGGATTGCGACTTGATAGAATCGAGAAAATCCTTGTCGCACTTGGCCGGGAGGAGCGTGTTGGGATCGGCTCCGCCGGCGAGCAAGGCCTTGAATTGCGCCTCGTTGTTCGAGGCAATGGCGTAGGCGAGGAGCGGAACGCTTCGGTCCTGCGGAGTGGGTGGGACAGCATGTTTGCTGAGCAGCAATTTAGTCTGCTCCGCGTTGCCGGACGAGATCGCCGCGTCGATGGCGCGCCGCGTCCTGGCTGTCCATTGCTGGAGCTGCGGGATGCGATCAAAAATCATCGAGATGATCTCTTTGTTGCCCGTTTCCAAGGCGGCCACCGCGACGTCGCCGCCACCCTGTGGGCCAAAATCCGGAGTGAGGCGCAGCAGCAATTGTATGACCTCGGTTTTCTGTGCGGTCACGGCGCACTGCAAAGCCGAGCGGCCCGCCCGGTCGGTGGTATTGATGTTGGTCACACCGCCCACAAATTTCCGGACAAGATTCATATTCCCCTGCATGGCTGCGGCCATCAGGGGCGTCAGGCCGTTTTCGTCGGCCAAATCCGGCGAAGCTCCGGCCTCGAGCAACCGGTTTACCGTCGGTTCGTCTGCCTGCAAGGTGGCGGCCAAAAGGAGCGGCCGATCCTGCGGACCGCGCGCGTTGGGATTGAGACGCTGATCAAAATACAAATCCAACAGGGGCGATCGATCGCTCACCATGGCCTGCACAAACTCGTCCGCCGAGATCGGGCTGGCGACCGGAGGCTCCGGGCCCAGGCCGCCGCCGGCCAGGAGGAGCGGGACTACCACCATCGATGCGAGAAATCGTGTTAGATGTAGAGTGCTCATCCGGGGGAAGACGCCTGCGCGATCGTCAACCGCTCATGCAGCGAATGGTAGGCCAAAACTGCCATCATTGGGTAAAAATACGTCATAATTCTCGCATTCTTTCCAAAATCTTCAAAAACGAGCCGCATTTTGGGTGAATGAGGGGACCTCGTTGGACAGGAGGGGTTGAACGGCGGAACCTTGAGGCTGTCCAAATCCGAACCGATGCGAACCCGAATCCTGCCGCTCGCCCTGCTCCTGGCCGCCAGCGCCTCCTTCAGCCTGGCCGCCTCCCCGGAGCTCGCTCCCGCCCCGACTGTTCCCGTCGCCGCCGCGGAAGCTGGCAAGGATGTCGTGCACCAGTTGAACAACGCCTTCGCCAAGGTCTTCGAGACCGTCGCCCCGAGCGTGGTCATCATCGAAGTCTCCAAAAATAACGAGGAAAACGAAAGTTCGGCCTTTGATGATCTGTTTTTTCAGACCCCGCCGGACGGCAGCAACCCCCGCGTCAATCCGCACGGCGATCTCCCCGTTCAGAGCGAGGGCTCCGGGTTCATCGCGCGCGCCGACGGTTTCATCATCACCAACTTCCACGTGGTCGAAGGCGCCGACAAAATCGATGTCAAACTGAAGGACGGTCGCGATTTTGTCGCCAAGGTCGTGGGCACGGACGAGAAGACCGACATCGCCGTCATCAAAATCGAGGCCAAGGATCTCCCGGTCGTGCAACTGGGCGATAGCGACGCCGTGCGCGTCGGGCAGTTCGCCTTCGCCATCGGAGCGCCTTTCAAGCTCGATTACTCCTTTACTTATGGCGTGATCAGCGGCAAAGGCCGCAGCAAGCTGATCTCCGGCTATTCCATTTCCGATTACCTGCAAACGGATGCCTCCATCAATCCCGGCAACAGCGGCGGCCCCTTGTGCGATATCGACGGCAAGGTCATCGGCATGAACACCCTGATCAACGGCTTGAATCGCGGCCTGGGGTTCGCCATTCCTTCCAACATGATCAAGGAAATCGGCACGGAGTTGATCGCCGGGCACAGAATTATCCGGCCTTGGCTCGGCATTAGAATTGAATCGCTCGGTGATGATCCCGCGATCCGCGATTTCTTCCAGGGCTTGGAGAAAGGCGTGGTCGTGCGCGCCATTGAAGCGGATGCGCCCGCCAACAAGAGCCAGTTGAAGCCGTTTGATGTCATCACGCAGGTGGACGGCACGGCCGTCGCGACGGATTCCCAGTTGCAGCACGAAATTCTCAGGAAAAGAGTCGGGCAGAATGTGGAACTCACCGTCTGGCGCAAAGGTCAGACCATGAAGATTCCGGTGACCACAGGCGAACTGCCGGGCGAGGTGTCGCGCGCGTCTAACGAACAGGCCAAGCCAGGACCGATCAAACCGGAGGACGTCGGCAAGTTCGGGATCCAGGTGCAGGAACTGAGCAAGGAAGTGGCGCAGCGTCTCCATTTGGGGGTGCACCAAGGGGTCATTGTGACCGATGTGGCCGAGGACAGCATCGCCGCGCAACAGGACATCCAGCGCGAGGATGTGATCACCGAAGTGGACGGAAAGCCCGTCAGCAACGTACAGACCTTCCGCGATGCCTTAAACAAGGCCGACCCGCGACGCGGCGTGCTTCTGTACCTCGACCGCAAAGGCACCAAAACCTTCGCCGTGCTCAAAGCCGGCCAGTCCTAACGACTGCCTTTGGCAGGTGCGGAGGCTCAAGAGGTTGTTTAGGTTTCTTGGGGGACTTTGAAGCAAACGCTCAACGTCCAACGTCCAACGCTCAACGTCCAAGTCAGAAGCGCGCGGTGATACTTCGTGCTCGTTTCGCCGTGCCTAAGGCCGGCGCTGCGGGCCCGGCCGAGCGCTAGGGTCCCATCAAAATACTGGGTCGGCGGCGCGATCGCTCCTCGGCAAGACTTGGGTTATAACCTTGCAATTGGTAGCGCTGAATAAATCGATCCAGCATCGGACTCGGACTTCGCTTTTGTTCGTCGAGCAAAAGCGCGTTCCGAAATCGACCAAGTCCCCTGTAGGCTTGGAGAAGTTCGTTCCACGTTTGTTCGTTTGGAATGGCTTGATCAGTTGACGCCTTTCCCGCCGAAGCAATGCCGTGAACGTTCCCCATTCGTGGACGAGCAATTCGGGCGCAGCGTCCAGACCGGGAATAACAAGATTGAAAAGAATGATCGCCGCTGCCGCTAAGTCTTTCCTGCGCACAATGATTGGGCGCCGCTCCGGCGTCCTGTCCTTAGAGAGCGATCCGGACCGTCGCGTTCAAACTGACGCATCGGACGCCTGCCATCACTTCGGCGCGGCGCAGGTGGAACGCGATCTCCGATCGAAGATTCGCCGTGGCGAAGCGCGTTGCTAAAAGAGAGCCCGATCCACCCTGGCAAATCAGTCAATCAAGCTTTCCTGCTACCGGCGATGACCAGAACGATGCCGCCCACCAGGCAGAGTCCCCCGGCAATCGGCGGAAACGAAACACCGTGCTCCTCGTTATGGCTGATCTCCAAAGGCCCGAGCTTGGCATCTTGCTTATGCTCGGTCCAGTGGATGCCGCCGTAAGCAAAGATGGCCAGGCCAACGACGATGAGAATGATTCCGATGATCGCGACAGGCTTCATTTAAATGCGGCGACCCTGAATGAGCTGAATGATTAGGACAACCAATGCGATCAGAAGCAGTAGATGCACGTAAGCCCCGAGAACATGGAAGCCGATGAAGCCCAGAAGCCACAGCACAAGCAGAATAACAAAGATAGTCCAGAGCATAGGTTCCTTTCGGTTGAGTTCTCTTATGATTCGCGTGAGCTAGGGCAGTCGCGCTTGTCAAACAAAGAAGATTTCATCGGAAACAGAGTCCCTTACTTGCTAGGGCACCATCCACAAATCATTTCTTTTCCCCTCCAGTCTGATCAATCACCGCCCGTAAATTCCAATCGTTCGCCTCCAGTTGCTGCCGTGCCGCCGCATAATCGCTGCCGGTTAACGCCGCCACCATGCGGGCGGCGCGATCGCGCAGTTTGGAGTTCGAGGCGTGCAGATCGATCATCAGATTTCCGCGCACTTTGCCCAGTGCCACCATGGCGCCCGTGCTGACAATATTCAGCGCGATCTTGGTGGCCGTGCCCGCTTTCAAACGCGTGGACCCGGTGAGAATCTCCGGGCCCACCGCCAGGACGATGGACAAAGCCCAGGGAATCTTCGCCGGCCCCTCAGGATTGCAATGCAGCAGAATCGTTTTGGCTCCCAGCTCTTTCGCCCGCGCCAGGGCTCCGAGCACAAACGGCGTGCGCCCGCTCGCGCTAATGCCAATGATCGTGTCCCGCTCTTTGAGGCCGCGCTCCGCCACCGCCAGGGCCCCAGCTCCCGGCTCGTCTTCCGCCCCTTCCACACTGCGAGCCAGGGCCGTGGCACCCCCGGCCATAATTCCCTGCACCAATTCCGGCGACGCTCCGAACGTGGGCGGAATTTCGCTGGCATCGAGCACCCCCAGGCGTCCGCTCGTGCCCGCTCCCACATAAAACAGCCGGCCACCTTTGCGCAGCGAGGCCGTAACCAGCTCGATCGCGCGGGCCAGTTCCGGCGCGGCCTGGCTCAGGGCCTTTTGCACACTCGATTCTTCCTCCACAAAAAGCTTCACGAGTTCCGGCACCGGAAGTTTTTCCAGATCCTGCGAGCGCGGATTGCGCTGTTCGGTCAAGGAAGCCGCCAGATCATCAATCTCATCTGGCGCCGATTCCCGGCGCACGGACGGCATTTCATGCATCTCGGACGCCAGCCAGGCCGCGCCTAACTCCGGCGATCGTTCCGCCGTGGCCACCCGGGCGTCCGGCAGATTTTTCTTCAAGCGGCGCCGAAAAGCATGCGCATAAATGGAATCCCTTTGAAACAATCCGCCTAACAACATCACCTTGGGCGCAAGCAGATGCAGTCGCGAGGCTACTGCTTCGGTGTATTCGCTGAGCACGCGTGCTCCTTCCTCGAGGATGTCCATGACCCGCGCGTCTCCCGTTCCGGCGGCATCGAAGACCACCGGCGCCAGCAGGGCAATCTCCATCTTGTCAGCGGTCTGGGCCCACCGCACCAGTTCATCGAGATTGTTCAGGGAAAGCGCCTGCAAAACCCGGGCGGTAAACTCCACTTCGCCGCGGTGCAGATCATACTCGCGCAGAATTAAACGCAACGCCTGGACCACCAGGAAATAGGCGCCGCCGGCATCTCCCAGGATGTGTCCCCAACCGCCGGCTTTCTCCCAACGCTCATCGCGCCGGCCCGTGACGGAAGATCCACTGCCCGCGTTGACCACAATGCCATCGCCATGCCCGAGCGCCGCCGCCATGCCGGAGTCCCGGTCGCTGCCGGTGACAATTTTGGCGCCTGGCCAGACCTCGGCGCACAGCCGAGCCAGGGATTGCCGGTCCTCCTCCGTGACACACCCGGCCAGGAAAACACCCGCCCGATGAACCGGCTGCGGGACCTCGCGAAAGATTCCCTGCAATCGCTCCGGACTCGTTAGGCGAAGATTCGCCGGCGGCAGTTTCCCCTGGGCCAGAACCGTCAGGCCCTCGCCTTCCCGCGCCACCACGACCCAGGCGGTTTTGGTTCCGCCCCCTTCAATTCCGAGAATTTTCTCGTCAGGCTGCATTGCCGAGGTCTACCAGGACGTTATCATGCCATCATGACTGGCGAGGCGGTGCAAGTCGCAAAGCGCGTAGCGCGGCTGCGCGAGGAGATTAAAAGGCATGACCGTCTCTATTACCAGGAGGCCACGCCGGCCATCAGCGACCGCGAATACGACCGGCTCTACAAGGAGCTGGCCGATCTGGAGCAACGCCACCCGGAGCTGGCTTCGCCCGATTCTCCCACCCAGCGGGTCGGCGGCGCTCCTCTCAAAGCCTTCGAGCAGGTGCGCCATCGCGTGCCCATGCTCAGCCTGGATAACACCTATTCGGAGGAAGAGGTGGCCGCGTTCTACGCCCGCATTAGCCGGCTGCTGCCAGGTGAGAAAATTCCCGTGGTCATCGAACCGAAGGTCGACGGCGTCGCCGTTTCTCTAACATACGACCACGGGAAACTGCGCCGGGCGGCCACGCGCGGCGACGGCCTGGTTGGCGATGACATCACTCAGAATGTCAAAACCATCCGGTCAGTGCCGGAACGGTTGCGGGGGACGGCCCCCGCCCTCCTGGAAGTGCGCGGAGAAGTTTACATGGACAAACGAGGGTTTGAGAAATTGAACACCCAGCGCACCGCGGCCGGTCTGCCGGTTTTCGCCAATCCGCGCAACGCCGCTGCCGGCTCGCTCAAGCAGCTCGATCCGAAAATTGTGGCGCAACGGCCGCTCGGCCTCGTCTGTTACGGCGCCGACACCGCCGAAGGATTCGGCCAGCACTCCGAGGTTTTTCCGCTGTTGCGCAAGCTGGGCCTGCCGGCCACGGAAAAATTCTGGACCGCTGATTCCGTCGAGGAAATTCTGAGGGCCATCCATCAGCTGGACAAGGTCCGGCACGATTTCGCCTATCAAACGGATGGTGCCGTCGTGAAAGTGAATTCGCTCGAGCAACGCGCGCGCCTCGGATTTACGGCCAAGGCCCCGCGCTGGGCCATCGCTTATAAGTACGAAGCGGAGCGCGTGCAGACCCAGTTGCTGAACATCCTCGTGCAGGTTGGCCGAACCGGCATCCTCACCCCGGTGGCGGACCTCGAGCCGGTCACGGTCAGCGGCAGCCGCGTGGCCCGCGCCACCCTGCATAACGAGGATGAAATCAAACGCAAAGACATCCGCATCGGCGATACCGTGGTCATTGAAAAGGCGGGCGAAGTGATTCCGGCGGTGGTCGAAGTCGTCAAATCGAAACGACCGCGCGGAGCCCGGCCTTTCGATTTCTTCGAGCATATCCACGGAAAGTGCCCGGTCTGCGGCTCGCCCATCCGCCGCGACCCCGAGTTCGTCGCCTGGCGCTGCCAGAATCTGCAATGCCCCGCGCAGACGACGCGACGCGTGGAATTTTTCGCGGCGCGGAGCGCCCTCGATATCGAAGGCGTCGGCGGCATCGTGGCGGACAAGCTGGTGGAACGCGAACTGGTGCGCGAGCCCCTCGATATTTTCGAACTGAGGTTGGAGCAACTGGCTGCGCTCAATCTGGGCACCGAAGAAAATCCGCGCGTTTTCGGAGAGAAAAATGCCACCAAAGCAGTCCACGCGATTAAAGAGGCGAGGAGCGCGGCGCTTTCTCGCTGGCTCTTTGCCCTGGCCATAGCGGATGTGGGCAAGACCACGGCGACGCAGCTGGCTGCTTTTCACGAAACGATCGAAGAGGTCGCGCAATCGCCGCTGCTCCGCGACGTGCGCGATTATCATGAGAAACTTGAGCAGGCGAAGAGCGCGCGAAAGGAAAGTCCCGCGCGTTACGAACGTCTGAAGGAACAGTTGGAAGAAATTGTGAAGCGACTGATCAAGGCTGGCTTCGCCGAAAAATCGAAGGCGAAAAACGAAAAGGAACTCGGGATCGTCACCGAAGTCGGCCCGGTGGTGGCTGAGAGCGTGCTCAATTTTTTCGGATCCGATGCAGGACGAAATGCGCTCCGCCGCATGCAGCAACTTGGCATTCATCCGCGCAGCGAAAAAATCTCGCGCGAAAAAGCGATGCGCTTGCCGTTCGCTGGAAAAACGTTCGTGCTGACGGGAACGCTGCCGAGTCTGACCAGGGAAGAGGCGAGTGCCAAAATCGAAGCGCTCGGAGGCCACGTGAGCGGAAGCGTCAGCAAGAAAACAGATTACGTCCTGGCGGGGGCAGAAGCCGGGAGCAAACTCGAGAAAGCGCAAGCCCTCAACATCCGCATTCTCGAGGAAGCCGAATTCCGCAAGATGCTGGCGGCGTCATGAGGCTGCGCAAACACGTTTCTGTCATTCCAACCGAAGTGGAGAAACCTCTGACTGCTCGCTTCCATCCGTCGATCAAAGGCGGCGAAAAGTAAGAGATGTCTCCGCCCTCGCCAAGGCTACGGTGGGGCACGCGACGATGCTCGACATGATAGAAGGACAAACTGCGCACTCGCCCGCGCCGGAAATCAGACGCTGGCGCTGGTGGATTCATCTCCTCCTGATCGGTGGCTACATTGTTCCCCGGATCGTCCTGAGCCTGCGATTTCCGCCGGATCGGCCGGCGCTTTCCCACACGACCGGCGGGCTATTGATCGTTTGCGCGATCGAGCTGGGCGCCTTCGCCCTGGTTTTCGCATTGGCCTGCTTCGCTTCCCAGGCTTCCCGCGAGCAATTATTCCTGCATTGGCGGCCAGGCTGGTGGGTCGTTCCCCTGGGCCTGGGATATTCCGTGGCCATTCGTCTGGCGGCCGGAATAATTGTCTTTCTCATCATCGCTGTGCTCATCGGGTCGCATGCGGTGACGCCGGCGGCGGCGCAGGATTTTATCACGACGAAACAGCCGGACGTGGCAAAGCTGGTCGACCTCGAAGCCATGCGCCACAGCCCGGCTTACTTCTGGCTGACGCTGACGCTGGTGAGCTTCGTGGTGGCCGGTTTGCGCGAGGAAATGTGGCGCGCGGGCACGCTGGCGGGTTTGCGCGCGCTCTGGCCCCGGGCCTTTCAGTCGTTAGGCGGACAAATCGCGGCCGTGGCCCTGATTGCCCTCCTCTTCGGAGCGGGTCACCTGACCCTGGGTGTAATCGGCGCCGTCGTTGCCGGGCTCCTGGGATTGTTTCTTGGGATCATCATCGTGCTGCACCGTTCCATCTGGCCGGCGGTCATCGCGCACGGCCTGCTCGATGCCACCACTTTCGCACTCGCCCCCTTCGCCCTGGAGCAATTGCGGCAGTTACACTAAGCGCGAGCCATGACGTCTGTAGCCACGGCGCTCGGTCGCCGTGCGGGGGAGAAGAACGCCCCGACCAGCCTTCGCCCCGTTCAGGGGCTACGGCTCGGCAGGCAGAGCGGG
>DASXIK010000255.1:0-7176 GCA_036498025.1 Chthoniobacterales bacterium | reverse complement strand
CCACCCCGCGCGTGTTGCTAGGTTTAAGTAGGGGCGATTGACCCAATCGCCCGCGCGCGGTTCGGTGAACCGCCCCTACCATTTGCGCTGCCATGCCCGCGGAGTGGCGCCGCAGCGCGGCGTCCCTACCGCTTGAGAGCAGGTGCCGGAAAGAGCGTCTCAAGGCCCGGCGATTTCGTGTTTCCCTGGCGGAGATAAACATATCCGGTCAGGCGCGCGTAGTTATCCAGGTCACTCTTCCAGAGATAGGTGGCCTCGTATTCCTGGCGACCCTCCTGGAAGCGCACTCGAAAGACCACCGGCTGATCCGGCGGCGGGCTGGCTACCGCAAAAAACCCCGTGGCCAAAACAATGCTTGAACCGATCCGGCGGCGCACAACGAATTGATTGTGGCCCGTATAACGAATGCTCACCTGGCCCTGATAGAGACGATTCGAATCGGCGGCTTTGCCGATGACCATGTAGCTGCCGGAGAGATATTGCGCGGTTGAATCGAGGTCAAAGGAAGCAGGCAGCGGCTGGTTTTCCGTCCCGGACGCGACCAATGGCCAGAAAATAAAGCAGGCCGCGAGGGACCGAATCCGTTGCGGCGCCGCTTTGTTCAATACTGCTCGCCCTCGTCGCGCTCGGGCGTGACCACGCGATCGTCGATTCCCCAGACGTGGAACATGACGGCGAACCAATAGAGCGGAAGAAGCAGCAGGGCGAAGCCAGCCGTGCCTGTGGCCGCGAGCAGCGAGATGCCGATGGCCATGGGCGTGCCTACAAGCATGATGAGGGCGCCGACCAGTCTGTGCCCCTTGTAAATGTGCCCCAACCCCGGGATGACACTCAACATGACGGCGACGGCGTCGCTGGCTTTGCCCTCGGCTGTTTGTGTGTCGGCCCGCGTCCAATCGCATTTGTTACAAGCGCGCGCATCCTTGGGTAAGGTATGCCCGCAATAGGGACACGGCATCGTGTCTGTTTGATTCTCCGGAATCTGCGTGGGTGCGTCGGTATACTCCATCTGAGCAAATCGTCTGGAGAAACGTCCCAACGACCGCCGATTTCGTCAAGCATTTCCGCACCGCCGGCGAAACGCCGTGCAAAAGAGCGGCGCACAGGCCAGAATTGCGAATGCCCAGCCTCCAGAAGGTCGTTGACTATTCCGATCGTTATCTCCGGATCTCCGCCATGGGAGATTCCGATCATGCGCTAAACGGATTGCAGGTGGAAAACTCGGGCCGCGTCACCCGCATCGGCGCGGCCGTGGATGCGTCCACCCGCGTTTTGCGGCAGGCCATGGCCAAAAAGGTCGATCTTCTGGTCGTGCACCACGGCTTGTTTTGGGCGGGACTGCAACCGGTTACCGGCACCCTGCGGCGTCAGCTCAAAATCGCCTTCGATCACGATCTGGCCGTCTACAGCGCCCACCTCCCGCTGGATGCGCACCCGAAAATCGGTAACAACGCGTTGCTGGCCGCCGCCCTTGGCCTAAGGTCGCACACTCCATTTCTGGAATACAAAGGCCATCCCATCGGATTGAAAGCGCGCGGGTCGGGCACGCGCGAACGGCTTGCCCAGAAATTGAAAACGGCTCTGAAGGGCCCGGTCAAAGCTTTCCTCTTTGGCCCTAAAAACCCGCGAAGTATCGCGGTCGTGACCGGCGCGGCCGGGTCCGAAATCCACCGTGTGGGCGACGCCGGCATCGACACGCTAATCACCGGGGAAGCACCTCACTGGGCTGCAGTGGCAGCGGAGGAGCGGGGGATGAATCTGCTGCTCGGGGGCCATTACGCCACCGAGACCTTCGGGGTCAAAGCCCTGGCAGCTCATCTTTCCCTAAAGTTTTCCGTGCCCTGGAGCTTCATCGATTGCCCGACCGGGCTGTGACCGGCCGCGCGATTTTTCTTTCGAAAACGTGCAGACGCTGTTCCTTTGACGCCGATGCCCGAGGCTCAACGTGTCAGCACCCGCGCGACGGGCATTGTCGGTCTGGCCATCCTGTGCAGCCGCCTCCTCGGGTTGATCCGTGAAATCGTGGTAGCAGCGCTCTTCGGCGCGACGCGCAATCTGGATGCGTTTCTCACCGCCTTCCGCGCGCCTAACATGTTGCGTGACCTTTTCGCGGAGGGAGCGCTCTCCACGGCGTTCGTGACCACGTTCTCCCGCCGCATCGCCACGGAGGGCGCGGAGTCCGCCTGGGAGCTGGCCAGCAAGGTGGCCACGCTCACGCTGATTTTCATGAGCGGGATCACCCTGCTCGGAATCCTTTTTGCGCCGGCCTTGATCACCGTTCTCGCGCCGGGGTTCGACGCGGAGAAGGCGGCTCTGACCATCCAGCTGACGCGCATCATGTTTCCCTTCATCCTGCTGGTTTCGTTAGCCGCCCTGGCCATGGGGATGCTGAACGCCCGGAACGTCTTCGGCATGCCGGCCATGGCCTCGAGCTTTTTCAATCTCGGATCGATCATCGGCGGGGTGGCCTTTTGTTACTGGCTCGATCCGCAGGCGGACTGGCGGCACCCGCACTTTGGGGCGCGCGGCCTGGTGGGACTTTCCATCGGCACATTGATCGGCGGTTTCATGCAATTGGTGGTGCAGTTTCCCGCGCTGCGACGCGTCGGTTTTCATTTCCGCCCCGATTTCAACTGGCGCGATGCGGGCGTGCGCACCATTCTTGTGCTCATGGGCCCGGCCACCATCGCGGCCAGCGCGGTGCAGGTGAACGTGGCGGTCAACAGCGGCTTCGCCTCCGCCCTGGGCGACGGGCCCATGGCCTGGCTCAACATCGCCTTTCGCCTCATGCAATTGCCCCTGGGGATTTTCGGCGTGGCCGTCGGCACGGTCACGCTGCCGATGATCTCGCGCAGTGCCGCCACTGGCGACATTCCCGCATTTCGCTCAGCTCTCTCGCACGCGTTGCGACTCGTTATGCTGTTGACCATTCCCGCAGCCATCGGCTTGATGATGCTGGCGCGGCCGATCATCAGTTTGATTTACGAGCATGGCCGCTTTGATGCCTATGCCACTGAGCAGACCGCCTTGGCGCTGCAATTTTATGCCATCGGACTGGCGGCGTATGCGGCGGTCAAGGTCCTGGCTCCGGCCTTTTATGCGCTCGACCGGCGTTATCTGCCCATGCTCGTGAGCATGCTCTCGATCGTTATTAATTTCGCGCTCAACTGGTTTTTCATGTTCAAGCTCCATTTGGGCCATCGCGGCCTGGCCCTTTCCACCAGCCTGGTCGCGATAACCAACTTTGTCCTCCTCTATATAATGATGCGGCGTTACGCCGGCCGGCTGGAAACGGGCGCGCTTTTCCAGACCCTGGCGAAACTGCTCGTGGCTGGCGCGCTGCTTGCCGGCGTCTGCTGGCTTTCTTCCCGCGCCATTTTTGTTCCGGGCAGTCGCATTCCTGAATGGAAAAAGATTCTCGAAGTGCTGGCCGCGGTCACCGCGGGCGGCGTGGTCTTCTTTGCCGCGGCCTTCGCGCTGCGTGTTGCCGAGCTGGAGGATGTCGTCCAGCTCGTGCGCCGGAAGTTGAAAAGGTAGGGGCATCGCGGATGTGGCAACCGAGTTGGCGGGGACTCGCGGGTGTTGTCACGCGCGCGGAGTGGACGCCGCAGCGCGGCGTCCCTACCCGAACGCGGCTAGAGCTAACTCTGCGCGGAACCTAACGCCTGATCGAGGTCCTCGATGAGATCGTCCGCGTGCTCCAGGCCGATCGACAATCGCAGCAGTCCCTCCGGCGAAGTCGTGCCCGGTCCTTCGATCGATGCGCGGTGCTCGATGAGACTTTCCACACCGCCCAGACTGGTCGCCCGGGCAAATAGATTGGTCTTCGCAGCCGCCGCCATGGCAGCCTCGCGGCCCCCCTTCACTTCCACCGAAAGCATGCCGCCAAAGTGCGACATCTGTTTGGCGGCCACGCCGTGCAAAGGATGGGACGCAAGCCCCGGGTAGTGCGCTCTCTCAATCTTCGGATGCGTCGCCAGGAAGGTCGCGACTTTCATGGCATTCTCCGAATGCGCGCGCATGCGCCAGGGTAGCGTGCGCATCCCTCGGAGGATAAGCCAGCAATCAAAGGGCGAGGGGACCGCGCCCCCGGAATACTGAATTTTTTGGACCCGCTCGAAAAACTCATCGCGCTTCTTGGCCACAATAATCCCGCCGAGCACGTCGCAGTGCCCGCCAAAATATTTGGTGGTGGAATGAAGAATCAGATCCATTCCCAGCTCGAACGGCCGCTGAATGATCGGGGCCCAGGTATTATCGCACACGCAAAGCGCGCCGCCGGCATGCACGATTTCGGCGACGGCGGCGATGTCGACTATTTTCAGGAGCGGATTGGAAGGCGTCTCCACCCAAGCCAGCCGGGTGGTGGGCCGAATGGCTTTTTTGACAAGGTCGAGGTTGCTCATATCGACGAAATCGACCTGCAAACCCCAGCCAAGAAAAAAATCGCGCAACAAGCGCGACATTCCATAATAGGCGTCCACATGGGCCAGCACATGATCGCCGGGGGCGAGCGACTGGTAGAGGGCCATGGCCGCGGCCATGCCGCTGGCGAAAGCGGCCGCCGCCTGGCCTCCTTCGAGCGCGCTCACGCCCGATTCCAGGGCACCCCTGTTGGGATTGCTGTTGCGGGTATACATGTGACCGCGCGAATAGGCTCCATCGACGTCGCGCTCGAAGGTGGTGGAGAGGTGGATAGGCGCGGATATTGCTCCGGTGGAAGGATCTACCGCGTGCCCGGCATGCACCGCCAAAGTTTCAATTTTCATTGGGAATAGCTTTGCCGCCGAGGTTACAATTCCAATGCGGAATGTCGATGCCGCAGACGGCCTTTCGATTTGACGGCCACCCGATTCACGAGCAAATAGCAACTGAATTTATGGACGGAACGTTCTAAGTTCCGTTTCCCTTCTCATGCATATTTACGACGACGACGTTTTTCGCATGGCCTGCGAGCAGTTCCAGGTCATCGCCGACTATTTGAATATCGATAAGAACGAGCGGGACCGGCTCATGTTCCCGAAGCGATCCATGGCCGTCTCACTGCCCGTCCACATGGATGACGGCAGCACAAGAGTTTTTCAAGGCTACCGCGTACAGCACCATTTGACCCTTGGCGCTACCAAGGGCGGAACTCGCTTTTCACCCGAGCTTTCCATGGGCGAGACCGCCGCCCTCGCCATGTGGATGAGTTGGAAATGCGCGCTAGCCAATTTACCTTATGGGGGCGCAAAAGGCGGGATCACGGTCGATCCAGCCAAGGTTTCGCACCGAGAGCTGGAAGCGGTTTCCCGGCGTTACATGCAGGAGATGATTCCGTTCGTCGGCCCGCATACCGACATCATGGGCCCGGACATGGGCACCAACGAGCAGGTCATGGCCTGGTTCATGGATACTTATTCGGTTTATCAGGGCTATGCCGTGAACGCGATCGTCACGGGCAAACCGGTTTCCATCGGCGGAACGGAAGGCCGTCGTGAGTCGACTGGGCGCGGCTGTGTTTACCTGATCGAGCGCGCCATGGACATGCTGAAACTCAATCCGGAAAAGTGCACCGCGATCGTGCAGGGGTTTGGGAATGTCGGTTCGGTGGCCGCCCTTTCGCTTGCTTTAAAGACCGGGGTCAAAATCGTGGGCGTGAGTGACGCGACTACCGCGCTCTACAATCCCAGGGGAATCGATGTGAAAGCCGCCGAGCAGCACATGTTGAAAAAGGGAAACCTGCGCGCTTTCGACCAGGGCGACAAAGTGGACCCTAACGAAATGCTCACTATGCCTTGCGACATTTTAGTACCGGCCGCGGTCGATCGGGTCATCACGGAGAAAAACGCCGGTCAGATCAAATGCCGAATCCTAGCCGAGGGCGCCAATGGACCGACCACTCCCGATGCCGACAAGATTCTGGAGAAGAGGTGGGACGAAGTGTTTGTCATTCCCGACATTCTTTGCAACGCCGGCGGCGTGATCGTCTCCTATTTTGAGTGGGTCCAGGGGCTGCAGAGCTTTCTTTGGACGGAGACGGAAGTGACTGACAAACTTTTCCGCATCCTGGAGCATTCGTTCGGCCAGGTCATTCGCCGGGCCAAGGAGCATAAGGTTTCGCATCGCACCGCGGCCATGGCTATCGGGGTTGAGCGTGTCATGAAGGCGAAGGACGCGCGCGGCTTGTTCCCATGATCGCCCATGAGCTTCTCCCGGCGCCAGGAACAGCGCGGCGATAGGCTGGTCGACGTCCTCACGGACGAAGCGGCCGGGGTGCGCCTCATTGTTTCGCGGCTCGGCGCCGAGCCCGTGAGCATCGCGCACAGGAACAAGGCAGGCGACTGGATTGGTTTTCTGCACCGGGATAACGAGCTGGCCCCGCCTGCCCAGGGCTGGGCCAACCATGCCACCGTCATGGGATATTTCCTGCATCGCTTGAAAGACGGCCATAGCTTTTACCGTGGGCAGGAGATCAAAGGCGGTAATCATAGCTTTCTCAGGTTGAAAAACTGGCATCTGTTGGACGCTAACGAGAAGGACGGACCCGCTCTGACCTACCGCATTACCCCGGACGACTTCACTCCGGTGGAATATCCCCTGAAGGTTAGTCTTGATCTGACTTACCGGTTGGAGAGTGGAGCCTTGCTCACCGAATTTGTTTTTCGCAATGACGAGCCTGAGCTGACGGCCCACGTCGGCTTCGGGTTGCATCCCGGGTTTGCCGCCAGTTCCTTCGACAGCTTTCAGTTTCGCATGCCGCCGGGTCGTTACCGGCGGCACCTGGCCCCGGCCAATTATCTTTCCGGCGAAACGGAGGAGATCCAATTCAAAGGCGGGACCATGCCGTTTCGCCGGGAAGACCTGCCCGGCTCTTTCATCCTCGAGCTGGTCGATCTCCCGGATCGCCGGTTCACCTTTGTCGATCCTTCCAGCGGCCGCGAGATGGTGATCGATTTGATCGGGGTGCCTTATCTGACGCTCTGGTCGGACGGTGGGCCCTTTCTTTGCGTGGAACCATGCTGGGGCCTAACCGATCGACACGAGCAGCGTCGGTTCGAGGATAAGGACGGCATCCAGGAAATCGCGGCGGCCGGGGAATTGGAAGCTCAGTTCACGATTCGGCCGGAGCTTTCAAGCTGAGGTTAACGAGGAGCGAACTAATGCGACGGCCAGAGACCGCCGCTACCAAGAAAC
>DASXIK010000254.1:0-9914 GCA_036498025.1 Chthoniobacterales bacterium | reverse complement strand
CCGGCTTGTTTTTTTCCAGTCGGGAATCATGCACCCCGGCGATGCGGGCAAGCTCCTTTTCGAAATGCGCGATGACCCGCAGGGAGGAGTCATTGCGGTCGAGATAACCAAAAGCACGCTGCAGGAGAGTGAAGAGTTCGGGCTCATGGTGATCCCGCTCCGTGCAGAGTTCGATCAACTCGACAAAGTAGGCGGCGGTATTTGTGCGCCCATAATTCTGCCGGATGCCAGGAAAAGCATTGCGCAGGACCACTTCAGTGAGCGTGTGCAAACTCGATTTGCGCGAACGAGCGATTTGAATTTCCGCTTCGTAAAACAAATCGAGCTTCCCGGCGAAGGCGCTGCGGGAACGGCGCGCCCCTTTGGCCATGGTCTGAATGCATCCCAGGGAGTCCGTGCACCAGGAAATAATCAGACTGGTCTCGCTGAATTTTCGCTTCCGCAGAAGGATCGCGGTCGTCGATTCCACCGGAAATGGTAGCACTGGTAGGGACATCGCGCTGCGGCGTTCCTACCTGTGAAGTCTCAGAGGTCGTTTAGGTTGGGGGACTTTAAAGCAAACGCTCAACGTCCAACGCCCAACGCTCAACGTCCAAGTCAGAAGCGTGCGGTGATACTTTGTGCGCGTGCTTCAGGACTCTCTGGGTGTTGGGGCCGCTTGCGCGAAAGCCTTAGTGCTTGTCATCCCGCCTGCCCGCCGTGGCGGGAGCCCGCGAAGACGGCAGGGGATCCCACCGACAGCGCGAGCGACACTCAAGGGACCGGAGCGTGAGTCCAGCGCGAACGAGAGATCCCTCCTCGTCTACGCGAGTCGGGATGACAAGCAACAGGCGACTGTCAGTTTTATATTTCGCCCGTTTTCGCGTGAACAACCTCCTGAAACTTTACACCCATCGGTTGACCCTGATGGTGAACGCAAAGCCTTGGCGCGCTTTTGACTTGAGCGTTGGGAGTTGAGAGTTGGACGTTGAGCGTTTGCTTCTAAAACGGCGCTTCGGTCGCCTGCACCCCGAGCGTTTTTTCACATCCGCGGTGTCCATACCAAAAACACAAATTGCCCGCCGGCGAAACCGGCGAGCCATTGCGGAAATGAAATGGAGCCTAGTGCCCCAGGTGGCCCAGCCAGAAATTCACCTGGAACGTCACCTGGCCGCTGTCCAAATATACTGAAGCTTAGCGGTTTACGATGTGAATAGCCCGCTTACCCACGGCCAGGGCGGCTTCCTTGACCGCCTCGCTCAGCGTCGGATGGGAATGGCAGGTTCGGCCCAGGTCTTCCGCGCTGCCGCCGAATTCCATGACCGCGGCGGCCTCGGCGATCAGCTCTGAAGCTGCGTGCTGCAATATATGCGCACCGAGAATCCGGTCGGTCTTGGCGTCGGCCACAAACTTCACCAGGCCTTCCGCATCTTCGTTGGCCAACGCCCGGCCGTTCGCGCGGAATGGGAATTTGCCGATGCGCACTTCGATCCCCTGCTCCTTGGCCTGGTCTTCCGTTAATCCAACGCCCGCCAGTTCCGGATTTGTGTAAATGATTGAGGGAATCACATTGTAATTCACGTGGCCGGATTTGCCGGCAATGTTTTCCACGCAGGCGATGCCTTCTTCTTCCGCCTTATGCGCCAGCATCGGGCCGGGAATCACGTCGCCGATCGCGTAAATTCCGGCAACGTTGGTGCGGAAATGCTCGTCCACTTTGATGCGCCCGCGCTCGTCAAACTCCACCCCGATCTTGTCCGCGCCCACTCCTCCGGAAAAAGGGCGGCGCCCCACGGACACCAGCACCTTGTCGGCCTCGAAGGTGAGATTCTCCCCGCCTTTGCCAGCGGTGGCCACAGCGCGGCCGTTCTCCACTTTGACCGCGCTCACTTTGGTTTCGAGATGAAAAGTCATGCCTTGGGCGGTGAGCGCCCGTTGCAGAAGATTGGCCAACTCGAGATCGAAACCGAGACCGATGCGCGGCAGGAATTCGACCACCGTCACTTCCGAGCCCAGCCGGCTCCAAACGGATCCCAGTTCCAGCCCGATGGCGCCCGCACCGACGACCAGTAGCTTGGCCGGAGGCTCGGTGAAGGAGAGAGCTTCCGTGCTGCTGACGATCGTTTGACCGTCGAACTTCGCGAAGGGTAACTCCACGGGCACGCTGCCGGTCGCGATGATGATGTGCGCGGCCTCCACCTCCTGAGTTTCGCCCGCAGAAGATTTGACCGAGACCTTCCCCGGCGCCGTGATCGTCCCCAGGCCTTCGAGCGTGGTGACCTTATTTGTTTTCATCAAGGTCCGCACACCGCCGGTGAGCATCTTTACGACCTTGTCCTTGCGCTGTTGCAGCTTCCCGATGTCCATGGTCACGCCTTCGATCACGATGCCGTGTTTGCCGGCCTCCTTTTTCGCAAACGAGAAATGATCGCTCGAGGTGAGCAACGCTTTGCTGGGAATGCATCCAATGTTCAGACAGGTGCCGCCCAGTTCTTTGTCCTTTTCGACAATGGCGGTCTTTAAGCCGAGCTGCCCCGCACGAATGGCAGCGATGTAGCCGCCGGGGCCGGAGCCAATGATAAGCACATCAAATTTTTCCATAAATTAACAGGTAGGGACTTCTTCTTAAAATAGCACGTCTCCAACATTTCGACGGACGGCTCCGGCGTCTTCGCCCCCTAGCTCCTACGCTGAAGCTTCGGCGCGGCAAGCCAAGAGCCATCCTGGCTAGAAATCCAACGGCAACGTCTGCGGCTGCTCGATTCCTTCTTTCACCTTAATGAGAAAGGTAACAGCCTCCTTCCCGTCGACCGCCCGATGATCGTAGCTCAGGGCCAGGTACATCATCGGCCGGATCTCCACTTTTCCTTCCACGGCCACGGGCCGCGGCATGATTTTGTGCATGCCCAAAATGCCCGTCTGCGGCGGGTTCAAAATCGGCGTGCTCAAGAGGGAGCCGTAAACGCCGCCGTTGGAAACGGTAAACGTGCCGCCCTGTAGTTCCTCGATTTTCAACTTCCCTTCCCGCGCCTTCGCCGCGAAGCCCGCGATATCCTGCTCCAACTCGGCGAAAGTTTTCCTGTCGGCATCCCGCACGATCGGCACCACCAGTCCCCGCTCCGTGCCCACGGCCACGCCGATGTCATAGAAATGATTTTCGATCATGTCGTCGTCTTCAATCCGGCTGTTGATCGCGGGCACCGCCTTCAATGCCGCCACCGCTGCTTTCACGAAAAACGACATGAACCCGAGCTTGAATCCGTTTTTCCTGGTGAAAGCCTCCTGTTCTTTGGCGCGCAGTTCCTGCACCGCGGTCATGTCGCATTCGTTGAAAGTCGTCAGGATGGCGGCGGTGTGCTGGGCCATCACCAGTTGTGCGGCGATCTTGCGGCGCAGGGGCGACATTTTTCGCCGGGTAAAGCGGCCGGCGGTTCCGTCTGCAACGGATCGATCTTCCGTCGCAGGAGACGGCAAACTGGCAGCCCGTTCGGCTTCGCTCAGGGCAAGACTTTCCCCTGCAGACTTGCGATCTTGCGCCGCTGCAACTACATCCGCCTTCGTTAGGCGACCGCCCTTGCCGGTGCCCGTGAGACCGGCGGGGTTGATCCCGGCTTCTTCCACCACCCGCCGGACCGCCGGGGATAATATTGTAGCCGGGCTCGGTGACCCCGGCCCGCCGCCGCCAGCCCCGACAGCTTTCGGGGCGGCTACGGCTGCTGGCGCGGACTTCGAATCGTCAATCGTGGCCACGAGCTCTCCGATTTTCACTTCCCGGCCTTCCGGCACGAGCGTTTCCAGCAGACCGGCTTTCTCCGCGGTGATTTCCGTCGACACCTTGTCGGTCTCCAGAGTAAAGAGCGCTTCCCCGGCCTGGACGAATTCCCCGGATTTCTTGTGCCACACGGAGACGACCCCGCTGGAGATCGATTCGCCCACCGCGGGAATTTTTACTTCAACGCTCATCCCGCGGCTAACTAAGCGCAAAAGGTGGCGGCGTCATCCGCAAAAATCTCCGGTGTGCTAGCTGCGCTGCAAATTTTTGATCTGGCAGGCGGTGCGCCCGCCCTACAACGTCCTAAGCTTAGAGGGCGTCTAAAAATAGCGGAAGATAGGCTTCCAGCCTGTCTCGGAGGGTGGGCTTCCAGCCCGCCCCTTCCCGCGCGACAGGCTGGAAGCCCGTCGGCCGAGACAGGCAAGGATGCCTGTCTTCCATGACATCGCCAACTTTTTAGACGCCCTCGAAGATCGCTCAAATTGCCGCAGCCGTTGTAGGGCAAGCGCATCGCTTGCCATCGAAAAGCGGACTAAATCTTGAACGCTTCCTTGATCAACTGCGCCTGCTCCCTCTTGTGCACGGCCAGGGCGCCCACGGCCGGGCTGGCACTGGCATTGCGCCCCGCGTAGGCAATCTCTTTCTTAAAGAGCGCGCGTAACCGCGGTTCCATAAAAGTCCACGCACCCATGTTCTGGGATTCCTCCTGGCACCACACCAGTTTCACCGTCTTGGGAAACGGTTTCATCAGCGCCCGCAGCTTCGAGACTGCCAGCGGATAAAGCTGTTCTACGCGAATCAGGGCCGCGTCTTCGATCTTCTGGGCGGTGCGGTAATTTAACAGGTCATAGTAAACCTTGCCGGAGCAGAAAATGACCCTTTCCGTTTTCGCGGCTACCCCAACCTTGGGTCCCGGCAAAATTTCCTCGAACCCTCCATGCAAAAATTCCTCCGCGCGCGACGAGGCCGCCTCCGAGCGCAGCAGACTCTTCGGTGTCATGATAATAAGCGGTTTAACGAACTTGCGTTTCACCTGCCGGCGCAAAACGTGAAAGTACTGCGCGGCCGTGGTCAGGTTGCACACCTGGATGTTGTCCTCGGCGCAGGCCTGCAGAAAGCGCTCGAGTCGCGCGCTGGAATGCTCCGGACCCTGACCTTCGTAACCGTGCGGCAACAACAGCACGATGCCGCTCGGCCGCTGCCACTTCGATTCCGCAGAGACGATAAACTGATCGATGATAGTTTGCGCGCCATTGGCGAAATCGCCGAACTGCGCTTCCCACAGGCAGAGCATACTCGGGTAATTCAGCGAGTAGCCGTAGTCGAAACCGAGGACCGCGGCCTCCGAGAGGAGGCTGTTATAAACACAGATCCGTTCTTGCGCGCCGCCCAGATGCATCAGCGGAACGTAGGACGCGCCGGAGTGGCCATCGTAAAGCACCGCGTGACGCGAGCTGAAAGTGCCGCGCGCGCTATCCTGCCCGGAGAGACGCACGGGAGTTTTCTCCAGCAGAAGGGATCCAAAAGCGAGTGCCTCGGCGTAATGCCATTCGTAGGGCCCGCCATTTTCAAAGACCTTGCGCCGATGTTCCAGGATGATGCGGCGAATTTTGGGCTGCACGTAAAAATCGTCAGGCACATGCGTCAGTCCGTCGACGATCTTCCTTAGCATCTTCTCGCTGATCGCGGTGGGCGCGCACGAACTGGTGTACTCCGGCTGGAAAACGGCGGTCGATTCGCTGAAACGCCGGGCGTCGTAGACATGGTCCTGTTCCAGCGCCTTGACCTGTTGCAGCGCCATCTCCAGGCGAAGCTCAAACTCGGTCTCCAGAGACGCGGCATCATCTGCGCTGAGCACGCCCGCCTCCAGAAGCTCGCGCTTGTAAAGCTGGGCTACGGATGGGTGCTTATCGATGCGCGCGTACAAATCGGGCTGGGTGAAGGCCGGCTCATCTCCCTCGTTATGCCCGTAGCGGCGATAGCAATACATGTCGACAACCACGTCGCGTCCAAATTCCTGGCGAAACTCCAGGGCCAGCAGACTAACGAATCGCACAGCCAGAGGGTCGTCGCCGTTGACGTGAAAAATGGGGACCTCGATCATTTTGGCGATGTCCGTGGCGTACCTGGAGGAGCGCGCGTCCTCCGGCAGCGTGGTGAACCCGATCTGGTTGTTCACCACCGCGTGCACCGTGCCGCCGGTGCCGTAGCCCGGCAGTTGCGACATATTCAGGGTCTCCGCCACGATGCCCTGACCGGCGAAGGCCGCGTCTCCATGGATGAGCAGCGGCAAAACTTTGCGGCGATGCTCCATGTCGTCGCGAATGCGCTGCCGCGCGCGGGCCGTCCCTTCCACCACCGGATCAACCGCTTCGAGGTGGCTCGGGTTGGCCGCCAGGCGGATTTCCACCTCCGCGCCCCGCGCCAGCTTGCGCACGCTCTGGTAACCCAGATGATATTTCACGTCGCCATCGCCTGCCACCAGATCAGGAAGATAGTTCTCGGTGAACTCGGTGAAGATCACTTTGAGCGACTTGCGCAGCAGATTAGCCAGCACGTTGAGGCGGCCGCGATGCGTCATGCCCATGCAGATTTCCTCCACCCCGGCCTCGGGACATTTCTGCAGAATCGTATCCAGAATGACCATCAGCGCTTCCGCGCCCTGCAAGGAAAACCGTTTCTGCCCGACGTAGCGTGTGTGCAGAAAAGTCTCGAATGATTCGGCCTCCAACAGGGCGCGCAAAAGATTGACCTGAATTTCGCGCGGGGTATCGCGCTTCGGCGGGCGCGCTTCCAAACGATGCCGGACCCAGTTTCGAATGCGCGTATTCTGGATGTGCATGAACTCGGCGCCGATGGCGCCGGCATACATTTCCTCCAGCGTTGCGATCATTTCCCGCAAGGTCATCCGGCGGTTATCGAGGAAGAATTTCGACGACACCTCGAGGTCGAGATCTTTCTCGCTGAAACCCAGCTCGCGCAGGGTCAGCAGCGGATTTTCCGGCCGTTGCTCGGCCAGGGGATTCACCCGCGCGATCGTATGGCCGAGCGTGCGGTAGGCGTAAACCAACCCATCAATGCGCGTTTGCAGCGGGCTCTCCCGGACTTCCTTTGGCTTGCCGGCCGCGCCATTGCGCTGCGGCAGATTGCCTAACTCAAATCCCTCGAAAAACGCCGACCACCCGGAGTCCACCGAACCAGGGTCCTCCTGCCAGCGGCGATAATTTTCCTCGAGCACTTCGAGGTTGGCCCGGGCGGCGATAGAAGTGCGCATGACTTTTCAATCTGCCGGGATTACGGCCTGCGGCAAGTTGACACTCCATGGGGCGCTTCCATACTTCTCGCAAATGCAGGATCGCCCGGTAATTGCCTTTTCTCTCGGCGCCCTATCCTTGCTCTGGCTGATGGCGCCCGATTTTTCTTTCGCCCAGGCCGATCCCGCTTCGGAGCCCGGCGTCATCGCCGTGGCCAAGGCTCTGCCCGCCGTCGTCAACATCAACACCGAGCGCGTTGTCCGCCGGACAGTGCACGACCCCGTGGAAGACTTTTACGCACAGTTCTTCGGCAACTACCGCAGCCGCCCCCGGGAAATTCGCCAGACTCTGCAAAGCCTCGGTTCCGGGTTCATCGTCGATCCAGCCGGCTACATCGTGACCAACCAGCACGTGGTCGAGCGCGCGGCCGATCTCAAGATTCAAGTCACCACCAATGACGGCAAGACCTACAACGCCCATTACATCGCGGGAGACGAGAAAAAGGACCTGGCCTTCATCAAGATCGATGCCAAGGCCGCGTTTCCCTACATCAGCCTGGAAAATCTTTCCCCGAACTTGTTAGGCCAGTCGGTCATCGTCGTGGGCAACGCCGTCGGCTACGGCAGCTCCATCAGCCGGGGTGTGCTCAGCGCCGTCAAACGCGATATCACCATCGATAACATCGAATATAAGGATCTCGTGCAGACCGATGCCGCCATTAATCCGGGCAACAGCGGCGGCCCCGTGATTGACCTGTCGGCCCGGCTCGTCGGCGTTTCCTCGGCCAAGATGGCTTTCACCCCGCAGGGCGTTCCCACCCAGGGTCTCGGCTTTGCCATTCCCGCGGACACCGTGCGCGAGAGCGTCGAGCGTTTCCGCAAAATTGCGGCGAAGCAGCCGGCCACGCGCGACACCGCGGAAAGCGGCTCGTCCACGTCCACCTCCCGCGCCGAGCAGCTCTTCGGCCTGCAGCTTCAGGATCTGACCGAGGAACTCACCACCGCCCTGGGCTATGCCGCGGGGCAAGGTGTTCTCATCAGCGCCGTCGAGCCCGATAGCCCCGCCAACGAATCCGGTCTCGAGCGCGGGCTCGTGATTTATAAAGTCGGCAAATACAATGTCACTTCGGTCAAACAAGTGGAAAGTTTGCTGGCACGCGCCGCAAATGGGACGAATGTGGACTTCGCTGTCGGAGTCGTCCGGGCGGACGGCAGCGGTAACCGAGTCGAAACCGTTACGTTGACAGCTCGCTAAGTTTGGTAATTTTTTTTCGCAACGTCCGCGCAGTTCGGTTGTCTCAAGGAATAATTCGCAAATGATTAAGGTGGAACGCCTGACCAAACGGTATGCCGGACATACCGCGATTAAGGATCTCAGCTTCGAGGTGGAGAAAGGCGAGATCGTCGGTTTCCTCGGCCCTAACGGGGCCGGTAAGACCACGACCATGCGCATCCTCGCCAGCTTCATGCCGCCCACCGCCGGCCGCGCCTCCATCGCCGGGTTCGACGTCTTCGACCAATCGCTCCAGGCCCGGGCTCACCTTGGCTACATGCCGGAAAACGTGCCGCTCTATAACGATATGCGGGTGACGGAGTACCTCGACTATCGTGCCGCTCTCAAGGGCGTGCCCCACCGGCGGGTGGCCGAACGGGTCGGCGACGTCAAGGAACTGTGCGGCCTTAAAGACGTGGAGCGCAAGCTGATCGCCACCCTTTCCAAGGGTTACCGGCAGCGCGTCGGCCTGGCTGATGCGCTCCTGCACGAGCCGGACTTGTTGATCCTGGACGAGCCCACCATCGGCCTGGACCCGAACCAAATCCGGCAGGTGCGCGAGCTCATAAAAAACCTCGGCAAACAGCATACCATCCTCCTTTCCACCCACATCCTCCCGGAAGTGGAAATGACCTGCAGCCGCGTGATCATCATCCATCGCGGCCGCATCGAAGCATCCGACACTCCGGAAAATCTGTTAGGCCAGATCCGGCAGGCCGGCGGCGTCACCGTCGAGGCCAAAGTCGGCAAGGATGACGGGGCCGAGGAATTGAAAAAGATTTCCGGGGTCCGGGATGTCACCAACACCGGGAGCGACGGCGGCTGGCAGATTTTTTCCCTGCGGGTGGAATCCGGGGTCGACGTGCGCGCCGATATTTTTCAACTGGCGGCGGCCCGCCACTGGACCCTGCGCGAATTATCGCAACGCCGCGCCACTCTCGAAGACGTGTTCGTAGAGATCACCCATCCCGATGAAGTCTGAGACTTGGAGTGATGGAGCAATGGAGTAATGGAGTAATGGAGTAATGAGCTACCAAACGGAACTGCGGAACAAGAATCGCGGGTACATGGGCTTGATCGTTTGGCAAAAGGCCATGGACTTATTCGACTTGGCCTGGTCCATCTCCTACCGGGAGGCGTCTGTGGACTTTAAGCTCCGGTCTCAGTTCGTTGACGCGGCTCAGTCGATTTCCGCGAATATCGCGGAAGGATATGGAAGGCGATCGATCAACGAATACATTCAATATCTTTATATTGGCCTGGGCTCGTGCGCCGAGGCCCTGACAAGAGCGATTGGATTGAATCGATCCCAGCATGTGACGGACGATCGGCTCCGCGATTTTGACCTGCTCCATTACGAAGTGGAAAATCGCCTTCTTCGACTGATCGGTAAGCTGGAACAAAAACGCGAGGACGGAGACTGGGTGGCCCGCATCAGCGAAGATCCTGAGGAATATCATTCTGGACCATTACTCCAGGACTCCACCACTCCATCTCTCCATCTCTCCACCCCTCCACCACTCCAATTCTGAGTATGCGAAAATTCTTTGTCCTGCTGATGCGCGAAATGCGGAGTTACTTCTACTCCCCCATCGCCTATATCGTCCTGGTTTTTTTCCTCCTCGTCACCGGCGTTG
>DASXIK010000253.1:0-6830 GCA_036498025.1 Chthoniobacterales bacterium | reverse complement strand
CCCGGGCCAGGCCCGCTTCCGTAATGCGCGAAGCCCGGCTCATCAATTCCAACTCGTGATTGGTCTTGGCGGCGCGCTCCGGCCAGAAAAGACCATCGCTGGTGCGCAGCCGAACCCTGGCTGCGGCCAGGGCGTGCGCATAACCGAGAGGAAAACTGGCCGGCACGGTGGCCGAGGTGACGCCGCGGCTCCGCAGAAAATGGGCCAGCACTTTTTCGTAGGCGGGAGATTTCTTCGATCTGCCCTGCACTTCGCGCTCCAAGTCGCTGAACTGCACAAATTCGTCCGCCCTGGCCGTGCGGCGCGCGCGATCGATTTCCAGGTCGCTCAGCACCAGCGTGCGTTTGCCCTTCTGCTGCAAAAAGATAAACGGGTCGGGCGCCCAGAACCGAGTGGCGTAAAGCAGATCGGCGTCCGTTTCACTCGTGGCCACAATCAAACGAGTCGTTTTGTCTTTGGTTTTTTTCTTCATGGGGTGTTCAAATGATTCGTTAGGCGATTTTCGCCAGTCTGGCGAGCACGGGATTCAACCAAGATTCTCGACATCCGAGCGAATGACAAATGCGAAAGGGCTTCCCCGTCGCCGCGTCGCGCCCCTACCCCTAGCTTCGCCGCACCTGCAATTGGCGCCGCAGAATCCAATGCAGCAGCCCGAGCAAAACAATGCTCGATCCGATTAACACAAACGTGTTCCAGACGAACACATTCACTTTCACGCCCAGGTAGGTTTTCTGCGCGCCGAAGAAAACATTGGGCCGATCGCCGCGCCGGTAATCGGTTTGATCCATTTCCGCGTTGGAAATCAAATCCGAAACCTTCTGGTTGAGATAGAGCTGCTCGGCGGTCACGTCACCGACCGCATCCTTGAAGGCCGCGCGGTTGAAAGGTTTGCCATGATCGAGCACCTGGTCGATCTGACCAAGATAACGATCGAGGTCCCGGGGGGACTTGGCTTCCAGGCCGGAGAGGACGGCCAGCGCTTCCTTTAAATCCTCCAGGCGTTTGGCCTGAGCCGGGTCCTGGCTGTGGCTGGCCACGTTGGCATCGATCTGACGCTGCGCGTTATCCTGCCGTTTGGTCAAAGGATTGAGCTTGGCCTGGGCGATCACCAATTCCTCATAGGACCAGCGCATGGCGATGAACTGGCAGACAAACGGCACCTGCAATTTGCTCTCCATCTTCTTTCCCTGGTCCTTGGTGGGATGCTCCTTGAACCAGTGCGTCAGGGCATAGACGAGCGTGAGGTTGCGGTTCATGTCCTCGTACTTGATGAGCGCGCCCCCCATGATGATCTGTGGAATGAGCACGAGGGGCACGATGTTGGCCGCTGTCTTCGGGTCGGCCACCAGGGAAGAGACCACCAGGCCGAGCGCAATGCCGCTCATGGCCGTCATGAAGACCACGGCCAGGTCGATCCAGAACATGCCGCGGATCTGCAGCAGATAATTCCCGATAAGCACAAAGAGAACGCACTGGACGAAGGCGAAGATGCCGAGCGTCGCCGTTTTTGAGATGACGTAATAGGAGTGGCGCACGTTGAGGTTGCGCTCCCGCTGCAGGACCGCGCGGTCGCGAATAATATCGTCGGCGCTATTCGTTAGGCCAAGGAACATGGCCACGATCAGGCTGAGGAAGAGAAACGTGGGAATGTGATAAGCCGAGGCAAAATCATACTTTCCGCTGTCGGAATAACGCAAAATCGTGGCAATGAGCACAGCCAGCACCGGGGCCACGCCCAGAGTGATGATCACGTTGGCCTTGTTGCGCAGCTTGCTGGTGAACGATCGGCGCAGCAACGTCTGAAACTGTGTCCATTCATCGTGCCAGCGAATGGGCGCGCGCCTTCGTTTTTGCGCCGGCGCGGTCGGCAAAGCCGAGACCGGGTCCCGGCGCAGCGACACCTGCTTGACGTCCTGGATGAGGCGAAAGGCTTCATATTTGTCCCGCCAGAATTCTGGCGAATAACGGCGGGCCGCCACCAGCTGGCCGCGATTGTTCTCCTCATAAATAATATCGCCGCTTAAATCGCGCAGCGGCGTCTCCAGCACATCGAAGATAAACTCGGGCCGGGTCGTTCCGCATGACGGGCAGGCCCCCAGCTCGGCGCCGAATTGGTGCTGATGCTCCGCTTCCGCGAAGTAACGCAGCATGTCCGAAGGCGTGCCGAAAAAGACCAGCCGCCCGCCTTTGTCCAGCAGGATGGCCTTGTGAAACATCTGGAACAGCTTCGAGCTAGGCTGATGAATGGTGACAATGATGATCTTGTTGTGCGCCATGCCCCGGATGATTTCGATGACGTGCTCGGAATCCTTGGAGGATAGGCCGGAGGTCGGTTCATCAAAAAGGTAAACGTCCGACATACCGATCATATCGAGGCCGATGTTCAGACGCTTGCGCTCGCCGCCGCTGAGCGTTTTCTTGACTGCACTGCCGACCACCGCGTCGCGACGCTCGCCCAAGCCGAGTTCGATGAGCTTGCCTTCGAGGCGCCGGTTGCGATCCCGTCTCGACAAATGAGGCGAGCGCATGGCCGCCGCGAAATTCAGATTCTCTCCGATGGTGAGATGCTCATCAAAGGCATCCTCCTGCGGGATATAGCTGAGATAACGCTTGAGCTCCTCCAGGTTCGGGTAGAGCGACTGCCCATTAAGGAGCACGTGGCCGCCGGTCGCCTGCAGCTGGCCGGCAATGACTTTCATCAAGGTGCTCTTGCCGCATCCGCTCGCTCCCATCACGCAGACCAGCTCTCCCCGCGTCACCGTGAAGGAGATCCCGTCCAAGCCGACGTCGCCACTGCCAAAGCGGTGGGTGATTTCGCTGACTTCCAGCGTGCGAATAATGTTGCGCTCTTCCTCGATGATCCGTTCGGAAAAGTTGCAGCGCAGAAACTGCCCGATATCGATGCGAATGGTGTCGCCATCCTGCAGCGGCGCGGTCGTGCGCACGGCCACATCCCCCACCATGATCGGGCGATCGGCTTCGATCACTTCCAGCTGCCCGACGCGCTTTTCGTAATCGCAGAAAATTTTCAGGAGCACATCGCCGCTGGTTCCGGGGGAAAGCAGAATGTCGTCCGCTTCCAGCAGGCTCGGGTTATTCGAGACCAGGTATGCCGACTTCGAGGCTTTCAGCTGGAACCGTCCGCCCATGGCGCGGGCCCGGCGGCGGAGATCGGTGAAATCGAGTTCGCTGTCGTTATGGAAAATGATCCGGTCTTCCAGCGCCGCCTCCACCTGGGTGCCGGCCTTCAACTTTGCGCCGTTCAGGACCGCATCGACGTCCTTCAGCGCCTTGACCCGCACCTTCAGGCCAAAAGTGATTTCCAATGAACTTTCACGGGTGCGCGCCCGCTCCAGCTCGACCTCGTCCACGTCCTTGCGCACGCGCACAAAAATCTGTGGCAGCGAGACATTCTTCTTGGCGTTGAAGTAAGTGGCCAGCTCCTGGTAGGTCAGCACCTGGTCACCTACGAGGATGCGTTGCCCCGGGTAGATCCGGCAGAAACCTCCGCGCACCAGCGGCCGGCCCCGCACCGAGACGCTTTGGCCGCTGTAATTCTTCAGCAGAATCAAATCATGATAACGGAAGGCCAGCAGCCGGTCGTTGCCGTTCAGGCCCTTGATGGTCACGTCTGGCCGGCCATTCGTTCCGAAAGAAAGCGATTCCAGGGGAGAAGCGCCCCGCTGGTAAATGGAAGGATCCGAATCCTCCGTGGCGTTCAGCTGGTAAACGATGTCAATGGCCTGGGCGGCCATGCCCAGCTGGGACATGAACGAGTAAAAGGCCACCACCTGCTCCTGCTTCAGGCCGGCCTGGGAAATGAGGTCGTAGAGCTGCACCCCCAGCATGATTTTCCGCTCCGTGCTCAGCTGCGCGCTGAGTTTCTGGGCCATGGCCGACAGGTCCTGCTGCTCGTACAGGGCCTGGCGAAACAGCTGTCGCAACTCGGAGTAAACCGTTTCCGGATAATCGTAACGCAGAAAGCCCAGGCTGGAGTCGATTTCCTCCTCCAGAAGAACGCCGTCCGCCTTGGAGAAACTGGCCAGCACCTGGATGAGCAGCGGCAGAAGGTTCGGGCCCTCCGAAACACTGCGCGGTTTGCGCAGGGCACGACGCATCCATCGCCTGCCTTTACGCTGAATCCGATAGGCAAACGGGGTGACTTTCTGGACCGCGCGATCGATCTTATCCGCGACCGTTGTGACCAATTCCGTCATCTGATGCTCGAGGCCTGAGCTTACTGCAATCAGCGAGCCACGCAATCCAAGGGAAATGGCCGGGAAGTATCGGCGTACTATTCGGCAACTGTAGCCGCCCGCTCTGCCTGCCGAGCCGTAGCCCCTGAACGGGGCGAAGGCTGGTCGGGGCGTCTTGGAATCACGGCGACAGAGCGCCGTGGCTACAGCAGCCCCGCCCTTTATCCGGCCAATATTCTCCTCATCCAGTAAAGTCCGCGGAGTGGACGGCGCAGCGCGCCGTCCCGACCTTTCAACGTTTTTGCGGCTCGCGATGTCGATGTTAATGTGGCCGCGAATCGCCTGCACTGTCCCCCCAGCTACCTGAACCACCGGGCATCATTTCGGCTAGCGGAACACCTCCTGCTCATTGCATTGGCAGATCTTCATGTTAGCCTGCTTTTTACGCGATAAAGCGTCCTTCATTCATGGCTCAATCCGACCGTAATTCCCCGCGCGAGAACAAACCGCGCGGAAACGAACCGAACTTCAACTGGCGTGGCGTGATTCTCATCGCCATTGCCTTCGCCCTCATCGGACTGGCTGTGGTCTTTCGCGGGGGCGCCTACGCCAACATCGAGGACGTTCCCTATAATCGCTTCCTCGAGCTGCTCGACAGCAAACAAATCGTCAAAGACGATAAGAACAACCCGCTTACCCTCGTGGTCGAGGAAGGCCGCCCCACGCAGACGCTCCGCGGACTTTACCTGCGCCAGGGCGCGCAACCCCAGGCCGTCCCTTTTAAGACGACCGTTTTCCTCAGTTTCACCAATAACCTGCAGGAGAAACTCTCCGCCGCCGGCATTCAGCCTGCCATCAAGACCGATTCGAATTTAATCGGTCAAACCATTCTCGGGTTCCTCCCCATCGCCGTTTTTCTCTTCATTCTTTATCTGCTTTTCCGCCAGCAAATCCGCGTGGCCGGCAAAGGCGCCCTCAATTTCGGCAAATCGAAAGCCCGCATGCTCGCGCGGGATAAAAATAAGATCACCTTCCGCGACGTCGCCGGAGTCGAGGAAGCCAAGGATGAAGTCCAGGAGCTGGTGGAGTTTTTGCGCGATCCGAAAAAATTCCAGAAACTTGGGGGCCGTATTCCCAAGGGCGTGCTCCTGGTCGGCCCTCCGGGCACGGGCAAGACCCTGCTGGCCCGCGCCATTGCCGGTGAAGCCGACGTTCCTTTCTTTTCCATCAGCGGCTCGGACTTTGTGGAAATGTTTGTCGGCGTGGGCGCCAGCCGCGTGCGCGACATGTTTGAGCAGGGCAAGAAATCCGCGCCCTGCATTATTTTCATCGACGAAATCGATGCCGTCGGCCGCCACCGCGGCCATGGCGTCGGCGGCGGGCACGATGAGCGCGAGCAAACGCTCAATGCGCTGCTCGTGGAGATGGATGGATTCGACACCCAGGAAGGTGTCATCATCATCGCTGCCACCAACCGGCCCGATGTGCTCGACCCTGCTTTGCTGCGTCCCGGCCGTTTCGATCGCCAGATCACTGTCAATTTACCCGACGTAAAAGGCCGCGAGGAAATCCTGCGCGTGCACTCGAAGAAAGTGAAGCTGGCCGAAGGCGTGGATCTGGCCGTGGTCGCCCGCGGCACCCCCGGGTATTCCGGAGCGGAATTGGCCAACGTCATCAACGAGGCCGCTCTGCTGGCCGCGCGCCGCGGATTAAAAGGAATCAGCCTGGCAGAATTAGAAGAGTCCCGCGATAAAGTGCGCTGGGGAAAAGAACGCCGCAGCCTTGCGCTCAGCGAAAAGGAAAAGCAGAACACGGCCTACCACGAAGCGGGTCATGCCCTTTTGCTCGAGCTCTTGCCGCACACCGAACCGCTGCACAAGGTGACGATCATCCCGCGCGGTCCCTCGCTCGGTTCCACCATGTGGCTGCCCCAGGAGGATAAATACACCAATCGCAAGGGCGAACTCATCGCCGGCCTCGCCGTGGGCATGGGTGGACGCGTGGCCGAAGAAATTGTTTTCGGCGACGTCACCAACGGCGCGCGCGGCGACATCAAGACGGCCACGCATATCGCCCGCAAAATGGTGTGCGAATGGGGCATGAGCGAAAAGATGGGGATGGTCGAATACGGCGAGCACGAAGATTACGTTTTCCTCGGCCGCGATATTTCACGGGCGCGCGATTACAGCGAAGCGACCGCGGAAGAAATTGACCGCGAAGTGCGCCGGCTCCTGGACGACGCCTATCAAACGGCCAAGGACACGCTCATGGCGCATCGCCATACGCTCGATGTCATCGCCAAGGCCCTGCTCGAGTACGAGACGTTGGATGGCAAGCAGATCCGCGAGATTATCGACCACGGCCGGTTGATCAATCCGCCTCCCAGCATCACGCCCACCAGCGGCCAGTCATTCTCCCCGGAGAAGCCGCCCAAGCAAGTCATCGCCCCCGACGTCGGTCCGCCTCTTCCCGGCGCGCTCGGCGGCGCCCCGGCGTAGAAGAATCGCAGGCGGTGCGCCCGCCCCTGCAACGCGGGATCTCTGTTCGTTAGCTCGACGTAGGGCAACACGGATCAGTCCGACGTCTGCGCCGCGCGCGGAAATAAGTAAGAGGACATCCAAATTCCAACATCCA
>DASXIK010000252.1:0-10721 GCA_036498025.1 Chthoniobacterales bacterium | reverse complement strand
ACTTCTACGGCTTCCTGCAGGAATTCATCTTACGCGAGCTCAATGGCTTCGGGGATAATCCGACCGCCTAGCTGTAAGGTTTCAGGAGGTTGTTCACGCGAAAACGGTCGGAATATCGCGCTGATCGTCGCTGTTGCTTGTCATCCCCCCGCCTGGCCGCCGTGGCGGGACTCGCGTAGACGAGGAGGGACCTCCCGTTCGCGCTGGACGTCACGCTCCGGTCCCTTGGGTGTCGCTCGCACTGTGGGTGGGATCCCCCGCCGTCTTCGCGCGCTCGGGATGACAAGTGGCGAGGGCTTTTCGCGCAAGCGACCCCAACACACGAGCCGCGTCCTGAAATACGAGCACAAAGTATCACCGCGCACTTCTGACTTGGGCGTTTAGCGTTGGACGTTGGGCTTTGAGCATTTGCTTCAAAGTCCCCAAAAACCTGAAACAACTCTTGAGACTTCACACCTGGCTGCTTCCTCGGCCTCGCGCCCGCGGGGGATATGCCTTGACCCCCGGCGACGGCCCCACCTACGATGACCGCGCCGAAAAATCGGCGACAACTGCGGCGCTGCGCGCACCGTCGCGGCTTGCGTGAAAGATTGATGAAGACACTGCTTATGAAGCTGATTTTCTCCGTTCTTGCGGCTATCGCGGTTACACTGATTCCTTCGGCCTTCGCGCAGCAAATGGTCTCGCCACCGGGACACATTGCCCCTCTTCCTGAGCCGGCGGCCGAAGCCACCCCGGAGAGGACACCGGTTCCGCCGGCCGCGGCGGAGGAGCCTCCCGCTGAAACCCGAAGGGTCGAGCCAAGTACCGCCGAGCCGGCAGCGACTCCCACCTTGCCGACAGCCGCAAAGAAAACCTCCGTCACTAAGCTGAAGAGCGTGCCACCGCCGGAAACGGCGCCGGCCAAACCGCTGACGAAAGGGCGCGTGCCGGGCTATCTCAAGGAGATGGAGAACAAGTGGGAGGCGGCCATTGTCGCGCACGATCCCAGCGTGGTGGATGAGTTGGTCGCCTCCGATTTCTCCGGCATCAATTCCAGGGGTCGATTCATCAATAAAGCGGCTTTGCTGGCCGAGCTGAAGGGCGACACGGACGCTTACAAATCAGCCAAAAACGACAAACTCAACGTGCGCATTTACGGCTCATCCACCGCGGTCGTTACCGGGAGCGCCCGGGCCCAGGGAACGACCAAGGATGGCAAGATCTTCGATCGCACCTACCGCTTCACCGACACCTGGATGGAACGCGATGGGAAATGGCAGTGCGTCGCCAGTCAGGATTCCATCCTTCCGCCGCAACACCGCTGATAGTTAGGCGTTTTCCCACGGGCGCTGAATTCGGTCTTGGCAAAAATCCAGGTGCTGAGCGATTACTTGCCGCGCGAGCCATTGTGCGCCAAGAGTTAACCCCATGGCTCAGGCGCAGCAAGGGATCTCCGATCCTCTTTGGTACAAAGATGCGATCATTTACGAGCTGCACGTCAAGACCTTTCATGACAGCAACGGCGACGGTATCGGCGATTTTCGGGGCCTGATCGAGAAACTCGACTACCTGCAGGAGCTGGGCGTCACCGCCATCTGGCTGCTCCCTTTTTATCCCTCGCCCTTGCGTGACGACGGTTATGACATCGCCGACTACTTCGACGTAAATCCCAACTATGGAACGCTGGCGGACTTTCGCGCGTTTCTGGCGGCCGCGCATGATCGCGGACTGCGCGTCATCACCGAACTGGTGATCAATCACACCTCCGATCAGAACCCGTGGTTCCAGAAATCACGGCGTGCCGTCGCCGGCCTGGACGCGCCTGCGGCTGATCCGACCGATTACCGGGACTTTTATGTCTGGAGCGAGACGCCGGATAAATACCCGGAAGCGCGCATCATTTTTAAGGATTTCGAAAGCTCGAACTGGGCATGGGATCCGCTGGCCCGGGCCTACTATTGGCATCGGTTTTACTCTCATCAGCCGGACCTCAATTTCGACAACCCGGCGGTGCACGAGGCCGTGGAAAAGGTTTGTGATTACTGGCTGGAGATGGGGGTGGATGGGCTGCGGCTCGATGCCGTTCCTTATTTATACGAGCGCGAGGAAACCAACTGCGAAAACCTGCCGGAAACGCACGCCTACCTGAGAAAACTGCGGGCGCATGTGGATCAAAAGTTCCCGGGGCGCATGCTCCTGGCCGAGGCGAATCAATGGCCCGAGGATGCTGTCGCTTATTTTGGCCAGGGCGACGAGTCGCACATGAATTTTCATTTTCCTCTCATGCCCCGGATGTTCATGGCCTTGCAGATGGAGGATCGCTTCCCCATCATCGATATTCTCGATCAAACCCCGCCCATTCCGGACAATTGCCAGTGGGCCATGTTTCTGCGCAATCACGACGAACTCACCCTCGAGATGGTGACCGACGAGGAGCGTGATTACATGTGGCGCGTTTACGCGAACGATCCGCACGCGCGCATCAACCTGGGGATCCGCCGCCGCCTGGCTCCGTTGCTGGCCAACAGTCGTCGCAAGATCGAGCTCCTCAATACTCTGCTCTTCTCCATGCCGGGGACGCCCATCATTTACTACGGCGATGAGATTGGCATGGGCGACAACTTTTACCTGGGCGACCGCAATGGCGTTCGCACCCCCATGCAATGGAGCCCGGATCGTAACGCCGGATTTTCCAGGGCCAACCCGCAGCAGCTCTATCTGCCGGTCACGATCGATCCCGAGTATCATTATGAGGCGGTGAACGTGGAGAATCAGCAGAAGAATCTTTCTTCTCTTCTCTGGTGGATGCGCCGGGTCATTGCCATGCGCAGGAACTTCAAGGCGTTTTCGCGCGGCTCCCTGGAATTTCTTTACCCGGACAACGACAAGGTCCTGGCTTTTATTCGGCGGCACGAGCAGGAGGCCATTCTCGTGGTCGTTAATCTCTCCCGTTTTTCGCAGCCGGTGGAACTCGATCTGGCGCGCTACTCCGGTCGCCGGCCCGTCGAAGTTTTCAGTCGCAATGCCTTCGCTTACATCAAAAAATCCCCTTACATCATCACGCTCGCGCCCCACGCCAATTATTGGTTTCTTCTGCAGCCGCAGTCAGAGAGCCGCCGCCTGAACAGGCAGCGGAAAGTACCGACGGTGAGGGCGACGCCGACCCTTGCCACTTTGCTGGCTGACGGCCACCGCGACCTCTTTGAGCGCGAGATCATCCCGGCTTACCTCAAAACCTGCCGCTGGTTCGGCTCCAAGGCGCGTGCCATCAGGCATGTCTGTATTTTGGAGCAGCCCGGGTTTTCCGAGGAACCAGCCGGCGCCCGTTTCTGGTTTGTGGAGGTGAGTTATCTGGACGGGCCTAACGAGACGTACGCTTTGCCCGTGCGCATCTCCGCGGGCGAAGAAGGACGCGCTCTTGCCCAGGCGGCCCCGCAGGCGGTGATTGCGCGCTTTGCCGAGCCGCCGGGCACCATTCTGCACGATGCCATTTGGGATCCCGCGTTTCGCTCCCAGTTGTTTGCCGCCATCTGCGAAAAGCAATGCGCGAAAGGCTCGAGTGGCGACCTTCTGGGCGTCGCCGGCCGGCTGCTGGCGCAAAGCGCCCCGGCATCCCCGGTCTCTTCCCAGGTGGTGAGCGCAGAGCAGAGCAATACCTCCTGCGTGTTCGACAATAAGTTTTTCCTGAAGCTCTACCGGAAGCTGGAGGATGGAGTAAACCCCGACGTCGAGATCACCCGGTTTTTGACGGACCGTGCCAATTTTCCCAACGTCCCGGCTTTTGGCGGAGCGCTGGAATACCATCGGGGGAATTCCGAGCCGACGGTGGTTTGTCTTCTGCAGAGCGCGGTGGCCAACGAGAACGACGCCTGGTCCCTCACGCTTGATGCCGTCGGCCGATATTACGAGCGAGTGCTGGGGCGCAAGGCGGATCTGCAGAGCGAGGCCACGCCTGTGGGAGGGCTGCTGGAAGAGTTGATCGGCGGTGTTTACCCGGAAAAGGCCGCGCTGCTGGGCCGGCGCACCGGTGAAATGCACGCCGCCCTGGCCAGCAGCATCGGGGACGCCGCTTTTGCGCCCGAGCCTTTCAATGCCATGGCGCAGCGTTCCACTTATCAATCGATGCGCGCCTTGCTTCGGCGCACGTTCTCCGTGTTACAGAAAAAGATAGGCGACCTGCCGGAGGCGTTTCGCTCCGAAGGGGAAGAAGTGCTGGGTGCCGAGCGCGAAATTCTCGAGCACGAAAAGCGTCTGCTCGATCGGCGCTCGGGAGCGTCCAAAATTCGCATCCATGGGGACTACCATCTCGGCCAGGTGTTGTACACGGGGAAAGATTTCGTTATTCTCGATTTCGAAGGGGAGCCGGCGCGTCCGCTGAGTGAGCGCAAGCTCAAGCGCTCGCCCTTGCGCGATGTTGCCGGGATGATGCGTTCCTTTCAGTATGCCGCCTACAGCGCATTATGGCAGAAGGCCATGCGCGCCGAGGACGTGCCCTTTCTCGAGCGCTGGGCCGACCTCTGGTACCGTGAAATGAGCAGCGCTTTTCTGCAAAGCTATCTGGCCACCACCGCAGGGGCGGTTTTTATTCCATCGAGCCGGGATGATCTCCAGGTTTTCCTCGAAGCTTATCTGCTTGATAAAGCCGTCTACGAAATTGGCTACGAGTTGAACAGCCGCCCGGACTGGGTCATCATCCCCATTCGGGGCATTAAGCATATCTTGAAGTCAAACTAAGAGCGGCAACATTAAGTAGCGAAAACAATCTGGTTGGCTCGAGGGCCGACCGTGGTTTATAAGCAGCCTCATACCGGAAGAAACTTTATGAACAACTATCTGGACATCATTGATCAGGACGTGGCCGAGAAGCATCTGCTCAAACACCCGTTTTACCTGGCCTGGACGCGGGGAGAATTGAGCCGGGAAGCGCTGGCAGATTATGCTGCGCAATACTATCACCATGTGGCGGCGTTTCCGACGTACGTTTCGGCGACGCATGCGAACTGCGCGGACCAGGTCGCGCGCAAGCAACTTCTGCAGAACCTGATCGAGGAGGAAGGCGGTTCACCCAATCACCCGGAGCTGTGGTTGCAATTCGCCAGGGGACTCGGAGTGGACGGAGCGACGGCGCAGCAGACTGGGCAGGAGGCGGAAACGCAAAATCTGATCGCGACTTTTCGATCCGTGTGTCGCGACCGTTCCACGGCTGAAGGGGTGGCGGCACTCTACGCTTATGAAAGCCAGATCCCGGAGATCTGCGAATCGAAGATCGAAGGATTAAGGAAGCATTACGAAATGACCGATCCGGAGCATTACCAGTATTTCAGCGTGCATATCGAAGCGGACCGCGAACACTCCGCCGCTGAGCGGGAAATGCTGGCGCGCCAGGTGACGCCGGCCAATTTCGAGAACGTGCGGGCATCGGTCCAGCGCGTGCTCGATGCCCTCTGGGAGATGCTCTCGGGCGTATGCCGCCGGCACGCCATCGCCTGTTAGCCATCTCGCATAAGGGCAGTCCCCATCCGGGTAGCGCACGCGTCTCGCGTGCTGGCAATGACGTCTCGTCATCGCGAACTTATCCAAGTGCGTTTCGGCGGGACGCCGAAACCAGCACGCGAGACGCATGCGCTACCCGGAGCTAGAGACGCGGCTCGTTGGGTGATGATCTCAGCGCTGGGTGATGCCTTCCGCAATATCGACGTGGAATTTTTGGGTCATCTTGGTCTGGCCGAAGCTCAACTCAGCCGTGTAATCGCCGGCCGCCAGTAGTTTCTTTGGGTCTTCCCCGCCGTATTTCGTCGTGACATCCTCGGTCGGGCGCAGGTCCCAGTTTAGTCTCGTTAGGCCGGCCACTCCCGATGCCTTCAGATTGGCCACTGGTGAGCCGGCTGCGTTACTGATCCGGATCTTGATTTCATCGCCGGTAAATTCCCTTACCCAGACCGTGAAAAGGGCGCCCTCAGGGGGATTCGCGCCGTGATAGACCCCTTTCCCGTTCCATTCCCCAAACTGCGACAAAAGGTACGCGCCCTGGACGGGACGAATGCTAAACAGATGCGCTGGCTTGGCCGCGATCTCCGGCGTTAATTCGCGCAGGGGCGTGGCGTCATCGAGGATCGCGAGACTCCGGCCATGAGTGGCAACGACAAGGTCGAAAGTTCGAGGTTGGATCTGGATATCGTCGACGCGCACTGCGGGCAGGTCGCCGATGCGCATCCAGTGCGTTCCCTCATCGAAAGAGGCGAACAAGCCGAAGTGTGTGCCAGCGTAAAGCAATCGCGGATTGCCCGGATTCTCGCGGATGACTTCCACCGGCACATTGTTAGGCAAATTGCCGGTGATATTCTGCCAGGTCTTTCCGCCGTCGGCCGTCCGCGCAATCATCGGGCGATCGTCGCCCGCCCGGTAGGCGTTGGCTGCTACGTAGGCCACGTTCGCATCCGTGTTTCCCGGCTCGATTCGCACAATCCATTGGCCCTTGATCGGCTCAGGCAAATTGCCGGTTAGCTCCTCCCATTTTCCCCCGTCGTTATTTGTCATCCAGAGACGGCCATCGTCAGTTCCGGCCCAAAGCAGGCCGGCTTTGACCGGTGATTCGGCTAACGAATAGACAACGCCATAATTCTCCGCCCCGCTGCCGACGGCGTTCATGCGTGCCGGATCGTTTTTTGTCAGGTCAGGGCTGATGACCTGCGAACGTTCGGCGCGGTCGGTCAGGCGGAAGACATAATTGCCCCCGACATACAGGACTCCAGGCTTGTGCTTGCTCATGATGAGCGGCGAATTCCAATGGAACCGGTATCGCGGCTGGCCTTCCGCAGGAGCAGGTCGCAGCTGGCGCAGTTCACCCGTCCGCATATTGAAGCGGTGAACAACACCCTCCTGATTATCGCCGTAAAATGTATCGCGGTCGGTCGGATCAAAGAGCACGTAGAAGCCGTCGGCACCCGTGAAGGCGGTCCAATCGGAATTGCGGATGCCCTCCTTGTTTTGCACCGCGCTCGGTCCGACCCAGTTGCAGTTGTCCTGTAAACCGCCCGCGATTCGATAGTACGGTTTGGAATCGTCTAACGAGATCCGATAATACTCACCTGCCGGGATGCGATTCAGATGCTCCCATCCCTTCCCACCGGCGTAACTCTGGTAGAGGCCGCCATCATTTCCAACGAGGAGGCGCTGGCAAACGGAAGGCTTGGGCGGCTTGTTCTTGTCCTCAGGTTTGGGCGCTTTCGGCGCCGGCGCGCTTCCGGGTTGAATAGCGAGCGCGTGCATGTCCGGATGCAACTTCTCCGAAAGATCTTCTCGGAAAGTGTGGCCACCGTCGTCCGAAACCAGCAACGCAAACCCAAGGAGGTAAACGCGCTGATCATTACTCGGATCGATCCGGATCTGGCTGAAATAAAATGGCCGCGGATTGATCGTGCTCACACGCGTCCACTTTTCTCCGCCATCTTCGGAACGGAATACGCCACCACTCTTGCTGTGAATGTCGGTGAAGTCGTTGCCGCCGCCTTCATCGGTTTGCACCACCGCCATCACGACCTTTGGATTGCTCGCGGACGTGGCCAAACCAATACGGCCCGTTTGTCCCGGCAGTCCGCCCGCCATTTTCTTCCAGGTGTTGCCTCCGTCTGTGCTCCGGAAAATCCCGCCCACATCATCTCCTCCAGTCAAGGTGACGCCATAGGTAAAGGACCATGGCGTTCGCTGGCGCGCGTAGAGAGCCGCGTAAATGGTCTGCGGATTTGCCGCGTCGAATACCACATCGGTGCAACCGGTGGTGGCGTTGTGCGGTGCGGGCGCCTGCAGGACCAGCTTCCATGTCGCGCCACCGTCCGTCGTGCGAAAAAGACCCCGATCTCCGCCGTCCGCCCAGAGATTGCCCTGCGCAGCGACAAACGCCGTGTCCGATTTTTTCGGATCAACAATGATCCGGTTGATGGAGCGGCTTTCCTTCAGCCCGACATCCTTCCAGGTCCCGCCGCCGTCGGTAGACCGATAAACGCCGTTGCCCCATTCCGCCGAGTTGCGGTCCGTCCCTTCGCCGGTGCCAACCCAAACCACATCCGAATCGGAAGGCGCGATTGCGACCGCCCCGATGGAGAGCGCCGACTCGTTGTCGAAAATCGGATCGAAGGTGACTCCGTTATCGCCGGTCTTAAAAAGGCCGCCCGTGGCAAGCCCGACAAAAAAAACAGCCGGGTTGCGAGGATCGATCGCAATATCAGCGACGCGTCCGCCCATGGTAGCGGGGCCAATCGAACGAGCCTTGAAATTCTTGAACAAAACTTCGTTGAGCGCCGGCGCCGGCGCGGCTGCGGGAGCGCCCTCAGGCGGGGGAGGCGGATAGGCAGCGGCAGGGCTGGTTTGCGCACGCGCGGGCGGGTAAATGAGAACGGTGAGAACTAAAGCGAAAATGGAGCCGAAACAGACGCAGAACCGAGGACGCATAGGCGTGTAGTCTATCGGATATCAGCATTTTTGCGATGGCCGAAATCCGCGTATCGTCACCGGGTCTATGACTGCACAACCTTTAGCAGGAAAAACCGGAGTGGTGTTCGGGGTGGCGAACAAACGCAGTATTGCCTGGGCCATCGCCAAGGCATGGGCCGCGGCGGGCGCGCGTCTCATTTTCAATTATCAGGGTGAACGCCTGAAAGAGAATGTGGAGGAATTGGTCGCTGAGTTCGGTGAGCAAACACCCTTGTACCCGTGCGACGTTTCCAGCGACGACGCCATCAAATCATTCTTCGAGCAGGTAGGAAAGCAAACGGACCGGCTGGATCTGTTGCTGCACTCCGTCGCTTTCGCGCCGAAGGAGGCGCTGGAAGGCGATTTTGTCAGCACTTCGCGCGAAGCCTTCCGCGTGGCCCATGACATCAGCGCCTATTCCCTGGTCGCGCTGGCGCGGGAGGCGGCGCCGATGATGACCAATGGCGGCAGCATCGTGGCCATGACCTACTACGGCGCCGAGAAAGTGGTGCCGCATTACAACGTCATGGGGGTGGCCAAGGCCAGCCTGGAAGCGAGCACGCGTTATCTGGCCTACGATCTGGGAGCAAAAAAAATTCGGGTGAATTGCATTTCTGCGGGACCGATGAACACGCTGGCGGCCCGCGGCATCAGCGGATTCACTGCGATGTTGAAACACTACCAGGAGCGAGCGCCGCTCAAGCGCAGTTGCGAGGCTTCGGAGCTCGGCGAGACCGGCGTTTTTCTGGCCAGCGACGGCGCCGCCGCCATTACCGGCCAGGTGATCTACGTCGATGGCGGTTATCAGATCATGGGCATGTAGTCGATTTTGGATTTCGGATTGAGGATTGCGGATTGAAATGACGCTCGCCGACAATATCCGGCAGGAACTCGGCGGCGATTCGTCGGTTGTTTCGGACGATCCCGAAGTGCTCGCCGCGCATGCCGGCGACAAATGGTTTGCGGCGGAAACTCCGGAAGTCGTCGTCTTTGCCCGAACCACAGACGATGTCAGCAAACTGCTGAAGTTTGCCAATGCGAACGCGGTGGCGGTGACCGCGCGCGGCGCCGGCTACGGTTATGTTGGTGGCTGCGTGCCCGCGCGGCGCGGCGTGGCCCTTTCCCTGATGAAAATGAATCGCATCAGGGAAATCCATTTCGCCGATGCCGTTGCCGTGGTCGAGCCTGGCGTCATCACTGCCGATTTAAAGGCAGCCGCGCGTGGCCAGAAATTATTTTATCCGCCGGACCCGGCCAGCGAAAAGGATTGCAGCATTGGTGGAAACGTAGCCACCAACGCGGGCGGCCCGCGTTGCCTGAAATACGGGGTAACGCGCAATTACGTTCTGGGCCTGGAGGTGGTGCTGGCCAGTGGCGAGTTGCTGCGCCTGGGAGGACGCGTGCATAAGAATAAGACCGGTTTCAATCTCATCGGCCTGTTCGTCGGGTCGGAGGGAATGCTGGGCGTGGTCACAGAGATCACCCTGCGATTGCTCCCGCTGCCGCCGGCTCGGGCGACGCTCTCGGCGGCTTTCCCGACCATGTCCGAGGCGGCGGCGGCGGTGCAGGAGATTTTTGCGGCCGGCTTTCTCCCTTCGGCCCTGGAGATCGCCGATAGTTTCACGCTGGAGGCGGCGCGCCGCGAGCTGGGCCAGTCGCTGGTTCCGCCGGGGAACGCGCATTTGCTGGTGGACCTCGACGGCCAGGAAGAGAGCGTGGCCGCCGAAGCGGCGGCCATTCGCGATCTTCTGGCGCGGAAGAAGCCCAATGCGCTCAGTCTGGCGAGGGGGGAGACGGATTGCGAAAAGATGTGGGCGCTGCGTCGCGAGTTCAGCAACTCTTTGCGGGCCACTGGCCTAACGAAACTGAATCAGGACGTGGTCGTGCCGCGAAGCCGCATTGTTGACCTGGTGGATTTCGCGGCTGCCTTGCAGGCCAGGCACGGATTCCCCATCGCCTGTTTTGGTCATGCCGGCGATGGCAACATCCATGTCAATATCATGGCGGCTGATTACCAAGACCCGGCAGTGCATGCGCGCGTCGATACCGCGCTGGATGAGCTGTTCGCACAGGTCCTGGCCTGGGGTGGCGTCATCACCGGCGAGCATGGCATCGGCCTGGCCAAGAAACGCTGGTGGCCGGAGGCGACGAGCGAAGCCATGCGCAAAGCCCATCAGCAACTCAAGGATGTGCTGGACCCACACGGGATATTGAATCCCGGCAAATTCCTCGACTGAGAGTTGTTTAACGATCGTCCCGTTTGCATGAAA